>CALGNW010000093.1 GCA_937958345.1 uncultured Neomegalonema sp.
CAGAGATGACATATGATTTCACGTATATCGTCGGTGACGTTGATGCCTCCGAAGACGCCTTTGAGGATCGTTTCTTCGAAGCTGGCTGCGATGATGCGGTCCTCGTCTGGACGAATAATACATTGGCTCTGTGTTTTTCTCGCGAAGCGGAAACGTATCAGGGCGGGGTTCTGTCGGCGTATGGCGACTTAATCGGCGCTGGCACTGCAATTGTTCGTTTTGAGCCGGACTATCTGGTGAATGCGACCGACATTGCGGATCGTTCAGGACTGTCAAAACAAAGCATCAGCAATTATGAGCGCGGTTTACGGGGATCGGATTATCCGAAGCCCTATGCGCGTATCACCTCGCCAAGTCCGCTATGGGATTGGGTCGACGTGTCGCGATGGCTTTGTATCAACGATAGAATCGATGAACGCGAATTCAGACATGCTCAGATTTCGCGCATCGTAAATATTGGTGTTCAACTCAAATCCCCCCCTGAAATTCTTGAGGCGGAGGTCGCCAACGCGCTCAACGAACCACTCGCCGCCTGAGGGGATATGCCTCCCACCATCACACACCCCCGTGATCGCCCTCGCAATCCCCCGCCGCTGTGATTATCTTCCTGCCCGAAACAGGGGATTCGACTCATGGCTGATACGACGCGCACCAAAGTTCTCATCATCGGCTCCGGCCCGACCGGATATACGGCGGGGGTTTATGCCAGCCGGGCGATGCTGGAGCCTGTGCTGGTCGAGGGGATTCAACCCGGTGGTCAGCTCACAATTACGACCGAGGTCGAAAACTGGCCCGGTGATACCGAGGTCCAGGGCCCCGACCTGATGGTGCGGATGCGCGCCCATGCCGAGGCGGTTGGCACGACGATTATCTCCGATCACATCATGTCGCTCGACCTGAAAGCGCGCCCCTTCAAGGCTGTGGGTGACAGCGGCACGACATACGAGGCCGACGCCGTAATCCTCGCGACGGGCGCACAGGCAAAATGGCTCGGCCTGCCGTCCGAGGAAAAGTTCAAGGGCTTTGGCGTATCCGCCTGCGCGACCTGCGACGGGTTTTTCTATCGCGACAAAGAAGTCATCGTTGTCGGTGGCGGCAACACAGCCGTTGAGGAGGCGCTGTTCCTGACCAAATTTGCCTCGAAGGTCACGGTCGTTCACCGCCGCGACAGCTTTCGTGCCGAAAAAATCCTGCAACACCGTCTGATGAACAATCCCAAGGTCGAGGTGATCTGGGATCATGTGCTTGACGAAGTGCTGGGCGACGAAAACCCGCTCGGCGTTACCGGCGCGCGCCTCAAACACTTCACCACCGGAGAAACCCGCGAGATCAATGCGGCAGGCGTATTCATCGCCATCGGTCACGCTCCGGCCTCGGAGCTGGTCGAGGGGCAGCTGGAGTTCCATCACGGCAAATATGTCGTGACCCAGCCCGACTCCACGGCAACCGCCATTCCCGGCGTTTTCGCCGCCGGAGACGTCACCGACCACATCTATCGCCAAGCCGTCACCTCGGCGGGCATGGGCTGTATGGCGGCGCTGGATGCGGAAAAATATCTCGCCGCGCTTGAGGCGGACGAGGCCGTCGCAGCGCAATAATCCGCGCCGCAGCCTTCAGGTCTTTTTCGTGTCGTCGACGATCTTCATGGTCGCCAATCCGCTCGCGCCTAGCGGTGTTGATGCGAACGGTCCGCCGTGACGGGACAGCGCCATATCTGCGGGGTCGGCGGGCGGCGCCTCGGCCAGAATGCGCTCGGCAAACTGTTCCGCATTATCTTTGGGACGATACCCGAGGTGCTTTGCGCCGGTATTATCCAGCGGCGCGCGGTCGTTGTCCGACACACCGTACACCACGGTAAATTCGACCACGGGCGTATCAATCGACCGCGTGACAAGCTGGATCAGATCGTCATAGCTCAGCCACGTTCCCAGCGCACGGGTGTTTGTGACCTGCGCGCACGAACAGATGCGCATGCACACGCTTTCCAGCCCGCGCTTTTCCCAATACATCCGGCCCAGATCCTCGGCAAAGCACTTGGCGAGGCCGTAAAACGTATCGGGCCTGTGCGGCACATCCACGCCGATGGCCTCGGTCTTCGGATACATCCCGACCGCATGGATCGAGCTGGCATAGACCACGCGTTTTACGCCCTTGCGATGCGCGGCCTCCCAGACGTTATAGGCCCCGATAAAGTTCGGCCCCAACAGCGTTTCGAAATCGCGCTCGTCGCCGATTGCGCCGAAATGCACGACCGTGTCCGCACCGTCCAACAGCGCCTCCATCGCGGCGAGGCTGGTGATATCGGCGCGTACGTACTGCTCGTTCGGGTACAGCGTGCCGACACCCTCGGCCAGATCGGACGACACCAGCACGGACGCCAGTTCCGACAGCGGTTCGCGCAAATGCGACCCCAGACGTCCGGCGGCCCCGGTCAATACGATCTTTGGTTTGGTCATGGTTTTGGCTCCGGTTGGCAGTGTTTTGGCGGGTGATGCGGGTCAGATGATTGCCTTTTCGATGATCGGGTCGTTTCTGACGATCCGGTCATAGTTGAACGGCGTCATATCAAGGCTGCGATAGGCTCCGTAGGTCAGCCATTCCGCCGTGCCGCGCCCCATCGCGGGGGATTGTTGCAGGCCGTGGCCGGAAAACCCGTTCAGGAAAATAAAGTTCTCAACCTCGGTATGCGGACCCATGATCGCGTTGTGATCAAAGGTGTTGTAGGCGTAATGCCCGCCCCACTCGCTGGTGACTTTGATGGCCTCGAATTGCGGAATACGTGTGGCCAGCACGGGCCAGACATGCTCCTGCCAGATGCTGTGATCCATTGCAAAATCGTCAAAGGCTACGGCGGGGTCGATGTCCGAATGTCCGCCGCACTGATATGTGCCGCCGCCGTTTTCGCGGACATGAACGCCCGACGGATCAATCGTCAGAGGCAGATCGCGGTCGAGTGGTTTTTCGGCTGAGAAGATCCAGGAAAAGCGTTTACGCGGCTCGACCGGCACGTCGATGCCTGCCATTTGCGCCGTGCGTGCGGCGCGCGGGCCGGAAGCGTTGACGATCTGGCCACAGGAAATTACCTCGCCCGATTTCAGCGTCACGCTTTCGACACGTCCGCCGGCGGCATCCTTTTTCATCGCGACAACTTCGTTCGACACGTATTCGACCCCGCGCTCGCGCGATGACCTGCGCCACCAGTCAAAGACGGCGGTGGCGTCCCAGAACCCCTCGTCGATCAGGTTGATGCTGCCCAGCACAATGTCATCGACGTTATAAAACGGATAATCGCGTTTGATCTCGTCGGGGGTCATCAGCTTGGTTGCCGCGCCTGCCGCAACCTGTACCGCCTGACTTTCGCGCAGCACGCCCGCAAAATCCTCGGTATCGGCAAGATACATATACCCGAAACTGCGGATCGACAGTTCGGGCACGCGGTCGTCGCCGCCCATATACTGGCGCAGGTTCTTGACGAAATCTGCGGCGAACTGCGAAATCCGAACATTCAGATCGGTCGAGAATTGCTGGCGCATGCACGAGTTCGTGTGCGCCGTTGATGAATTTTCATAGCTGGGGTCTTTCTCGACAACCAGAACCGATCCGTCGAAATCGGGATTGTCGGACAGAAACCATGCAGTCGATGCCCCCATGATCGCGCCGCCGATAATGACGACATCATAAGAAGATTTTGCAGGTGCGGTCGGCAGGTCAGTTGCCATCAGAAAATCTCTCCGAGTTTTGCGCGTTCCAGCACATCGTCAATATCCGCCTGACTCATTCCGTAATGATCGCGGGCAAACGCGGCGGTGATATAGCCTCCCGCCAGATCGCGGCGGATATCTTCGGCATTGCGACTGGCGGGTGCGCCGTAACCGGCCCCGCCGGGAAAGGCGAGCATCACCTTGCGCCCGTGGGGCACGAATTGTTTGCCCTTGCCCTTCATCGCTGTGCCGTCGTCCTGGGCGATGGTCGTCGGCGCGCCGCTTTTGCCGCCCTGCCGTCCGCGTGCGGGGTGATCGACGCGGTCGAACATCGCCTGAATATCGAACTCGTGCCCCTCGCGTGCGCCGACCTCCATGTACTGGCCCAGCCCGCCGCGATACTTTCCGGCCCCGCCCGAGTCGGGGCGCAGTTCCTTGCGCCAGATCATCACGGGTCCGACCTGTTCGGTTGCTTCGACCGGCATGGTCATCACACCCGACGGGAACGCGGTCGCGTTCATGCCGTCCAGCGTAGGCCGCGCGCCCGATCCGCCCGAATTAAACGTCAGCACTTCTGACCGCACGGCATGGTCCGGCGCGGGTTCGTCCGTGCGCGGGCGCAGCGAAACCTGAAAATTGCACAGGCTGCCCGCGCCCTCTGCGGGGGCGGTTTCGGGCAGTAACTTGTCAAGTGCATCATAGATCGTATCGGGGATCATATGGCCGATGACATGGCGCAGCGCGACGGGCGCGGGATGAATCGCGTTGACGATCGAGTTCTCCGGCGCAGCCACCCGAAACGGTTCAAGCGAGGCGGCGTTGTTCGGAATTTCCGGCGCAATCGCACATTTCAGCGCATAGCAGGCATAGGCTTTGGTATAGACCAGCGGCACGTTGATGCCTTTTTTGTCCAGACCCGTTGTCCCGTCAAAATCGCTGAGGATATGATCGTCCTCGATATCCAGCCGCACTTTCAGCGTGACGGGATTGCTGTACCCGTCAATCTCCATCTCGCCGGTGGCCGAACCGTTGGGCAGGGCGGCAATCCGTTCGATGGTGGCGCGGCGCGAATTCTCGAGGATGAAACCGGCAATCCCCTCTAATGTGTTTAGGTTGAATTCCCGCATCATATCGATCAGGCGGCGGTGACCGATTTCGTTGCAGGTGGCCAGCGCGTAGATATCTCCGACCAGTTGATCCGGCTCGCGCACATTGCCGCGGATGATGCTGACCAGCGTTCTGTCAACTTCGCCCTTATCTGCGAATTTCATAATCGGGATATAAAGCCCCTCTTCGTAGACCGAGTTCGCATCGGCACCGAATCCGCGCCCGCCGATGTCGACGATATGCGCGGTGCAGGCAAAAAATCCGACCAATGCGCCGTTGTGAAAGGACGGCGTGACGACGGTAATGTCGTGCAGGTGGCCGGTCCCCTCCCACGGGTCATTGGTGATGTAAATGTCGCCTTCAACAATATTTTCACGGCCAATGCGGCGGATGAAATGCGGGACCGCATCGGCCATCGCATTGACGTGTCCCGGCGTGCCGGTCACGGCTTGGGCAAGCATTTGCCCCGCCTCGTTATAGACCCCGGCGGACAGGTCGCCCGCCTCGCGCACCGATGTCGAAAACGCGGTCCGCACCAACGCCTGCGCCTGTTCCTCAACGACCGAGATCAGACGGTTCCACATAACCTGATAAGCAACTTTTGAAACCTCAGCCACGGGCGTTCTCCTCATTGGTGCGCATGTCGAGGCATCCATCGGCCTGTGCGACAAGGGTCCGGCTCGACGGCAGGATCACGGTTGTTTCATCTTCGGTGATGACGGCGGGTCCGGCGATACACGTGCCCGGCTCAAATCCGGCGCGCAGGGCGACGGCGGCGTCGGTCATGCTGCCCAGACCGGGATCGAACAGCGCGCGGCGGGCGACCGGTTCGGCCTCTGCACCCGCTTTGACGGCGGCAACCGGATCAACGGCCTCCTGCGGGGTAAAGGCATTGACCGACCAGACGGTGATCTCGACATCCATGCCCTCGACCGACCGGCCAAACAGTTTCGCGTAATCCGCCTCGAACAATTTCAGATACGTTTCCGCATCGGGGTTTGCGGCCTCATCGGCGCTCAGAGCAATCGGAATTTCCCACCCTTGTCCCGAATACCGCATATAGACTTTGTACTCGGCGAGAATGTCCGAGGTAGCATCACAGGACCGGACAAATCCGCGCGCCTCGGCCTCCATTTCCGTGAACAGCGTTCGGACGGCGGCGGGATCAAAGCTGCCGATCTTCATAAAAACAGACCGGTTGGCCTCAAAGCTGAACGGCGCGCGCAAGAAACCGATGGCTGACCCGACACCGGCTCCGACAGGAACCAGACAGCGGTCGATCCCAAGTTTTTCGCACAGGCGCGCGGCATGCAGCGGCGCGGCTCCGCCAAAGGCGATCATCGTGTACTCGCTCAGGTCTTCGCCATTCTCGACGGCGTGTACCCGCGCGGCATTGGCCATGTTTTCATCAACGACCTCGGCCACGCCCCACGCCGCCTCCATCGCGTCCATATCCAGCGTTTTGCCCAGATGGTTGATCAGCGCCTCTGCCGATTTTCCGGCATTCAGCGTGATGGACCCGCCCGCAAAATTATCGGGGTCCAGCTTGCCCAGCACCAGATCGGCGTCGGTCACAGCAGGGCGCTCTCCGCCGTTATTGTAACAGGCGGGGCCGGGTTCCGATCCGGCGCTTTCAGGACCGACGCGGATCTGGTTCATCACATCGACATGGGCCAGCGATCCGCCGCCCGCACCGATTTCGACCATATCGATCACCGGGATCGAAATGGGCATGCCCGATCCCTTCTTAAAGCGATAGGTGCGCGCAACTTCAAACACGCGGGCGGTTTTCGGGGTGCGGTCTTTGATCAGGCAAATCTTGGCGGTCGTGCCGCCCATATCGAAACTCAGCACTTTTTGCAGTCCGTGCCGTGCCGCAATATCCGCAGCAAACACCGCGCCGCCTGCGGGGCCGGACTCGACCAGACGTACAGGAAACTCCGCCGCGC
This sequence comes from uncultured Neomegalonema sp., assembly GCA_937958345.1. GTDB lineage: Bacteria > Pseudomonadota > Alphaproteobacteria > Rhodobacterales > Rhodobacteraceae > JAHDDY01. The sequence goes on from CALGNW010000093.1 coordinate 6,758, forward strand.
TCGCCAGACTGATAATGCCGCCGCCGGAATGCATCAGAAAGATCGGGCAATCCGCCCCCTCGGTCTTCAGACGATCCTGCAAGCGATCCAGATACGTCTTTATCAGGGGCTTGATATAGGCGTTGGCAATCGTGGTGTTAAACCGCTCGTACTCGCGCATCTGCGGCGATACTTCGGACGACAGCGAGATCATGACTCCGGGCAGCCTTTCGGCCAGCACATCGCGGATCATTCGTTCATGCGCATCGTTGACATACGAATGCAGCAGGCCGACCGCGATGCTCTCATATCCTGCGGCGGCCAGATCGTCCGCCAGTGCTTCGACCTCGGCACGGTCCAACGGCATCAGCACCTTGCCCGTGGCCTCCATGCGTTCGGTGACAGTGTACCGCCGGTTACGCGGCAACAACGGGTCGGGCAGTTTCAGGTTCAGATCGTATTGCTCGAACCGGCTCTCGGTCCGCATTTCGATCACATCACGAAAGCCTCTGGTCGTGATCAGCGCGGTCTTGGCCCCGCGACGTTCGATCAGCGCATTGGTGGCCAGCGTCGTGCCGTGGATGATCTGCCCGATGACCGACGGTGCAACTCCGGCGTTTTTACAAACGCTGTGCATGCCCTCGATGATGGCATTCTCGGGCGCGGTATAGGTTGTCAGAACCTTGGTTGACCAGCGGTCGCCGCCATGCTCCAGAACAACGTCGGTAAATGTTCCGCCGATATCGACGCCAAGCCGGGCTTTCGCATCCGTCATAACCAATCCTCTTCCGGTTTCGCCTGCACGCTAGGTTCGGCATAAGATTGCATCTAATTATTTTATTCGATCAATAGGATCAATAAAGCTGATGGAATGCCGGATTTCTGTTATCGTTATTCCCATGGCGCGCGTGAATATCAAACATCTGGAGGCGTTTACCGCTGTAGCGGACCTCAGCAGTTTTCGCCGTGCCGCCACCGCGCTCAACACGACGCAGCCCAATATCTCGGCGCGCATCGCGGCGCTCGAGGCGCAAATCGGCCAAAAACTGATGGAGCGCGACGCGGGATCGGTCCGGCTGACCCCCGCCGGAACCCTGTTGCTGAAAAAGGCGCGCAGTGTGCTGGATGCCGTCGATGACTTCATGGACAGCGCCGGTGCTCCCGGACTCTTCGAGGGCACGTTGCGGCTCGGGGTCACTGAAATTGTGGTTCACTCATGGCTGGGCGATTTCCTGTCGGCACTGCGGCACAGCTTTCCGAATGTGATGGTCGATCTGACGGTGGATCTATCGTCAAACCTGTCCGATGCACTGTTCGGTCATGCCATCGACCTTGCATTGCAAAGCGGGCCGTTCAACCGCCGGACGTCGGGCGCAGTTGATCTGGGCGGGTATCCGATGGTGTGGGTTGCCTCGCCGCGTCTGGGTGCGGGCAAGCGGGTGCTGACCCCGGACGCACTCACGCGCTTTCCCATCGTCACCCATGCGCGCCAGACGCTGCCCTTTCAGCAACTCGAAAAGCATTTGGCGACCGAGCGCGGCGTCCGATTCATTCCGTCGACCAGCCTGTCGGCGTGCCTGCGTATGTCGCTTCAGGGTCTCGGCGTTGCCTGCCTGCCCGCGGCGATGGTGAAAGAGGAAATCGCGCGGGGTACGCTGGACCGCCTGCGGTATCTTTGGGTTCCCGACGATCTGGCCTTCATGGCGCGGTTTCATGCCGAACGCGCGCCCGTACATTTGCGCCGCGCTGCACAGTTGGCGGGCGAGGTTGCCGCCGGATACAATACGGCCTGACCGCGCCGCCGTCTAATCTCTAGGCAACAGATGCACCGTCAATCGCCTGTACGCTCTGGGGCGCGGGGACAGCGCCCGGGGACAGCGCCTGCCAAAACGCAACCGCGCGGGCCTTGTCGTTCAGCGCCGACCGGCGACCGACCCCGACCGCCAGTTTGAGCGACGCGGCGAGCGTTTTGTCATTCAGCGCAGTTTGCCACGCGGCCTCGTCATTCCCGACGCTCATCCCGCCGCCGCCGCGCATCTGCTCTGGCAGACCGTCAACGCTGGCGATCAGAACGGGCCTACCGGCGGCACGGGCCTCGAGGCAGCTCAGGCCATACGGCTCCCACCGCGACGGCATCAGGGCAATGTCGATGCTTTTATAGGCGGTTGCGGGGCTGTCGGTACGGCCATGGAACCGGATACAGGCATCTCCCCCTGCCAATTTTTCCAGCGCATCGCGCATCGGCCCATCGCCGAAAATCTCCAGCGTCGCATTCTCGGGCGGCGCATTGCGCCATGCCCTCACGACAATATCCAGACCCTTTTGCTCGTCCAGCCGCCCGACAAAACCGAACCGGCGAGGGCCGTCGAACGCCGGATCCTCCAGCGCCAGAAACGGTTCCAGATCCACCAGCGGCGGCGCAATCCGGCGCTTGCCGCTTGGCAGCAGTCCCGACTGTTCCATCCACTCGCCTTGTCCGGCGGACACACAAATCACGTCGTCGAACAAACCGTAGGCCGCCCGCAACAGCGCGCGGAACCGGCCCTGTTTCGTCACGCGATGGCGCTCGAATCCCTCGCAATAGCTGTGCTCGATGTGGATCAGCCGCGCCTTGGGATTGCACGCGCGCAAGGCAATCAGCATGGGCAGGCTGCGCCACGAAATCGCAAGGTGCGAGACGATCAGCTTTGCACCATAAGACTTGGCACGCATCGTTCCGCGTTTGCAGAATTCGGTGCGGTCATCAGGGCGCAGCGTCGTCAGCTGTTGCAAAAAGCGCGTAACACCGCCCATGCGGCGGTCGTCGATCAGGTGAATGGCTTGCATGATCTCTGGTCCTTATCGGGTGACGACGGCGCGGCGCAGGCCGAGCAAAAACGTTTCAGCGCGCACATAAACCGGCGACCCCAACCAGCGCAGCACACTTGCCGCGCCGATGGTGGTGATGGTCTTTGCCGGCTGATCCAACAGAATACGCGGGCTGGTGCTGACGGCTTCGCGCACAAGACTCCACGCCAGACCGGGCTGGCGCAGGCTGATGGCGCGGCGGGCGAGGTAACGCAGTTGGCAGGCCCGCGCGATTGCGCCGTTCGCCTTTGCAAATTCGGGGGCATAGCCTTCGATTTTCGAAAACATCTGCATCCAGGTTTGCAACTGCCGCGCGACATTGGCCGACAGACCGTTGGGGTTGATCCGGTATCCGGTCAGCCTCTCGTCCAGTCCCTCGATCTTCCAGTCACTCAACAGCGCAATCCGCATCCAGCATTCAATGTCGGTGCTCTGGCGCAATTCTTCGTCGAACCAGCAGATGTGACCGTCGCGCGGGTGCTTGTGCGCAATCGAATCCAGCGCCGCGCGGCGCATCAGCGGGGTTGACCCGTTGCCCACCGGATTATGACAGATCAGATCACGGGCCGAGATATTCCGGGTTTTGGGCCGCTGGGATAGGCCAACCGATGCGCCCGCCATATCAATCATCCAGCTTGCCGAGAACGACAGGCCCAGCGCCGGATCGGATTGCAGATGGATGACGTGTTTTGCCAGCTTTTCGGGCGCCCAGATATCATCGGCGTCGAGCAGGCCGATCATCGTGCTCCGGGCTTCGCGGATGCCGGTATTGCGCGCGGCGTTCAATCCGCCGTTCTCTTGTTGCACCACTCTCAGGCGGTGATCGTCATAGCTTTGCGCGATGGCCGCCGATCCGTCCGTTGATCCGTCATCAACGATGATCACTTCGAAATCGGGATGGGTTTGGGCCAGCGCCGAATCGATGGCGGCGCGCAGGGTGTCTTCACCGTTGAAAACCGGAATGACGATGGATGCGAATTTCATGGATATCTTCCTTATCAACGATGCGCGAGGGCGGTTTTGACGCTGCCGGGTGTTACCAGACCGGCAAGCGCCGCGCCGAGGGTCAGAACACCCCGGCGGCGTTCGGCAAAAAAGCCGCGCGGTGATTTGATGGCTCCGCGCAGGGCATAGGCGGCGGCGGTTTTCGGGGCCATCCCGAGGCGGAGCGCGCGCCGCGACAGATACCGCAGGTAGACGGCCTCGGCGGATTGCAGAGCGGAATCGTCCGGTGCCGCACCCAGCTTTTCGGCAGTGCGCACACTCTCGCGCCAACCGTCGTGCATTTTTCCGATGTCCGAGGACAGACCTCCAACCGACGTGCGATAGTGCAGCAGCATCGAATCCAGACCCGAAATCTGAACACCCAGCGCAGCCGCCCGAACCAGCCATTCTCGGTCTTCACCGTGGGTCATGTCCTCACGGAACGCGCCGATACGCTCGATGGCGTCGCGCCGAACAATAACATTCGACATTGTTCCGACGCGGTTTTCGCCCAGCAGATCGGTCACGCTCAGGGGCGCGCGCGGCACGGTAGACTCGGTGTTGTTATCGCCGGGGGTTTCGGTGAAAAACGCAAAGCGCGAATAGATAAGCCCGGCCTCTTCGCAATCCTTGAACTTCCATAACATCATCGACAACCGATCCGGCGCCCAGATGTCATCCGCATCCAGAAAGGCGATGAACGCGCTGTCGGCGATTTTTATGCCCGCGTTGCGCGCGGCGGATACACCGCGTTCGGGGCCGCCGATAACGCGAATTCGGCTTTCGGTGCGCGCTGCGGCGGCCAGCAGTTCCGCTGTTTCGTCCGTCGAACCGTCATCAACGGCAATCAACGTCCAGTTCTTGCAGGTCTGGGCGCGCAGACTGCGCAGGGTGCTCGCCAGCGTCGCGGCGGCGTTGCGGCAGGGCATGATAACGGTGACAGCGTTCATGGCGGTGTCCTTCAACGGGTGGTTCTAAGGATTAAAAAGGCGGCACCGGCCTGCGTCAGGACGGCGGCAATAAGATAGGTGACGGCAGTGGCCTGCAGTCCGAACGGCGCGGCAACAGCCAGCGAAGCGGTCAGGATCACGGTCGCGGTGAGGCTGGTACGAAACTCCTGCCCCGCTCGGTTTTCCGCGCGCAGCCATTGCGCGGTCGCGGCCCACAAAATCGCCGGGATCGCTGCAAGGCACAGCACCGAAACAAGGCCCGTCATCGCGGCCCAGTCGTCCCCGAAGATGATCGGGACATAGACCGGCGCGAACAATGCCTGCGCCAGAACGATGGGCGACAGGACGAGCATCGCGGTCTTAAGTGCCGCGTTCAGGCTCTCCCGTCGTGCCTCGCCCGTCGCCGCGCAGAGACGGGGAAACAGTGCCAGCCCCAGCGCATTCGCAAAAGACGTCGCCAGTCCCAGTCCCGCATTCACAGCGAAGAACCAGATGCCGAGCGCCTCCATTCCAAGGATACCGCCGATAATCAGTTTATCGGCTTGCAGTCTCAATGTCCGCGTCACCTCCACGCCCAGCACCGCCCCGCCAAAGCTCACAAACGGGGCCAGCGGTGCGCGTCCGGCGGCGGCATTGGCCGACCACGGCGCAATCCGGCGCATTGCAATGGCCCAAAGCGGCGCCGTCAGCAGACGGGGCAGGATCAATGCCGCCGGTGTCGCCCAGATCAGCAACAGGACAACAGACAGACACGCGGACAGAATGATCTGCGCGCCGGCGGCGGCGGCAACCGCGCGGCTTTTCCCCTCACGCATTGCCAGAAAGCAGGAAACAAGGCCCGGCGGCATAAAGATAAACTGGCCCGAGAACACAGCCAGCAACAGGGCCGCCTCTGTGTGTCCGCCGATAAAATGCAGACCGGCGGCAAGGGTGCATCCCAGCCCGAACAGCATCGCGCACCAAATCCGAAACAGGCGCGCGGCAGTATTGCAGGTCGCAGCCAGATCAGCGGCAGGGGCCGCAATGATCTTCTGGCCGACGCCGTTCTCGGCCAGCGCCTTGAGGATTTCACCGACGGCAAGCACCATCGCGACCAACCCCAACTGCGCAGGTGTCAGGACACGCGCCGCAATGACAATCGCGCCCAGCCGCGCAACTTTCGCAGCCGCTTCCGAAGCGACCCAAACGGAGAGCGTCGCCATGAGCGGGGGCTGAGAAGCGGTGAGGGTGGCTGACACGGTGCAGATCTCCGAATGCGAATTCGATCTGACAGTCTCAAGAGCCGCGCCAGCGGGCGGTGCGGTTTGCGAAAAATCTCTATTCGATTGAAAAAAATGAAGTTTTCCGTTTGACCGCATTACGGCCTGTCAAAGCCCGCGAATCGCGAAAGGCGAATTCATCGCAATCTGCAAAGCGATTCGGCCCCCCCGATTGCAGTTTGCAATTTGACCGCGATTTATTGGACATTGAACGATTTTGGATGAAGAAATTACAATTATAAAACAGTTGCTTACAATCAAATTTGAGGGTTGGCGCGTATCTCGCCAAGGGAAGGGAAACCGCATCACACGGAGCCCGCATCATGTCTCTCTCTTTTCCGACGATCCGCCTCTTCGATATGCCGATGATCAGCACGACCCGTCAGCGCGCCTGCCACGCCCTGCTTGATGGCGCGCGCCGCCGTGTTGCCTTTCTTAATGCCGACTGCATCAACAAGACGGCGTCGGACCGCTCGTACCGCCGGGCGCTCGGCCAGATGGATGCGCTGCTGCCGGATGGCTCGGGTCTGGCGCTGGCGGCGGCTCTGCAGGGTGTGCGCTTCGAAGAAAACCTGAACGGAACCGATCTATTCCCCGCGCTGTGCGACGAGGCCCGCCGTACCGGAAAGTCAATCTACTTTCTCGGCGGCAAGGAGGGTGTGGCTGAACAGGCCGCAAGCAACGCGGTGCTTTCCTTTCCGGGTCTGAGGGTCGCAGGCGCGGCGCATGGCTATTTCGGCCAGACTGACGAGGCCGCCGTTATCCGCCATATCAATGACAGCGGTGCGGACATCCTGCTGGTAGCCCTTGGCGCTCCGGCACAGGAGGCGTTCATTGCCCGCCATTCTGACGCGCTCTCTCCCTCGCTGGCAATGGGGGTCGGCGGATTGTTTGATTTCGTCGCGGGCCGCATCCCGCGCGCGCCAAAGCCGATCCGGTCAATCGGTATGGAATGGGCATGGCGTCTTGCGTGCGAGCCGCGCCGCATGGCCCGCCGCTATCTGCTCGGCAATCCGCTCTTTGTTGCCCGCGCAATAGCGGATGCCGCGAAAAAGGCGTCGGTTTATCGCGTGACCAAGCGGATCACCGACACCGCACTCTCCGGCATTGCCCTCGTCGCCCTCGCGCCGGTCTTTTCGCTGATTGCCGCTGCAATCCTGTGCGAAAGCCGGGGCGGCGCCTTTTTTGTGCAGACCCGTGTCGGAGATCGGGGCCGCCCCTTCCGCATGGTTAAATTCCGCACGATGCATGCCGATGCCGAACAGCGCCTCGCAGAAGTCTCCGCGCGCAGCGAACGGGACGGCGTTGGCTTTAAAATGGCCGACGATCCGCGCATCACCCGCGTCGGAAAATGGCTGCGCCGTACATCGCTTGATGAGTTGCCGCAACTTTTCAACGTCCTGAAGGGTGAAATGGCGCTGGTCGGTCCGCGCCCCGCATTGCCGCGCGAAGTCGAACAATATCATGCCTCGGAAAAGGCCCGCCTGAACGGCGCGCCGGGCATCACGTGCCTTTGGCAGATTGCCGGGCGGGCTGATCTGGGCTTCGACAAACAAGTCGAACTGGACGTCGCCTATCTGAACGCCCGGTCGACCCTGCTCGACCTGCTCATCATCGCTCTCACGCCCATCGCAATGATTACGCGCCGCGGCGCATACTGAATAGGATTGTACCAATGACCATTGAAACCGTCGTCTTCCCCGTTGCCGGTAAGGGAACCCGCTTTCGTCCGGCCACGCTCGGCACGCCGAAAGAGCTGTTGCCTGTGATCGACACGCCGCTGCTGCAATTTTCCATCGACGAGGCGCTTGAGGCCGGTGCAAAACACCTCATCTTCGTAACCAGCCCCGACAAGCCCGGCATCTCGCACTATCTGGAAGCGACCGGCGTCGCCGGGAAATGCGAGGTCACGGTGCTGATGCAAACCGAACAGCTCGGCCTCGGCCATGCGGTTAACTGCGCCCGCGACAGTGTCGGTAACCGGCGCTTCGGCGTTATCCTGCCGGATGACCTGATCGTTGCACCGCAGGGCTGCCTCGCTCAGATGGCGGCGCTGGAGCATGACGGCCACAGCTTTGCGGCCATTCAAGAGGTCTCGCGCGAGGACACCGGCCGCTATGGCATCATGGATGTGTCCGAGCAGGTGGGAAACATTCACCACGCATTGAGCATCGTCGAAAAGCCTGCGCCGGAAGAGGCTCCGTCATGCCTCGGCGTCGTTGGCCGTTACATTCTCGAACCGGCTGTATTTGACCATCTGGCCGAAAACCGTCGCGGCAGCGGCGGAGAGATTCAGCTGACGGATGCGCTGGAGAAGATGATCGGCGCAAAGGGTCTGGCCGGTTATGCGTTCAGTGGCAGGCGCTTTGACTGCGGCACACCCGAGGGAATGCTCGAGGCGACGCTCGCCTACGCGCGCCAAAAACCGTCTTTGCGCGCTGTTTTGAACGAGCAAACGGATATGGCTAATGCGGCGTGAAAGCATTGCGTTTTACTAAAGTTGCGCAAAGAAAATCGCATTCCGCAACCGTTTCTTTGCAAAGTGCAACGAAGATATAGGGCGTAAATATTGCTGATGGTTCGTTGGCCCCGTCGTCTGAACGGGGCGGACAGACAAAGGAACTGTTACCATGAAACGCGCTCCTGTTGCTCTGATGCTCACGCTCTCGTTTCTCGCTCCCGCAATCCCTGCGGCGGCGGAAACGGTGTTAACCATCCGGGCGGGTGAAAATGCGATCGCATTGTCACGCGAAGAATTCGCCGCGATTAAAACCGTCAATTACAGCACGACAACCGATTGGACCGACGGAAAGACCCGCTTCAGCGGACCGTTGATCCGTCAGGTGCTGGAAACTGCCGGGGTTGACGCCGCCTCAGTGGAAACCATCCATGCAACGGCGGCGAATGACTACACCGTTGAAATTCCGGCAGCGGACATCGCAAAATACGATGTCATTCTCGCAACGGAAATGGACGGAAAGCGGCTGACATTGCGCGACAAGGGGCCGCTCTGGGTGGTCTACCCCCGGGATGATCATGCCGAATTAAACGATCCGGAAGTGAATTCCCGCTGGATCTGGCAGCTTGTCGAATTGAAAGTCGAATGAGGGCGCTTCCTTTCGGCTTCGGGCTGATTATCGCAGCTCTGATAAGCCTTATCATTATCGGTGCGGCCATCGTGCGCGCCGATCTTGCGGCCCTGCACGGGTCATCGAAAGAAAATGTTTTCTGGTCTGCGGCTCAGGTCGAGCGCGAGTTCAATGCCCTGCAGGTTGCCGTCGCCCGACACGCCCTTCAACCCGAGGACGAGGGAGCATCGGTCAGGCGGCATTTTGACTTGCTCTGGAGTCGTCTCGAGGTCTTCAAAGCCGGTGAGATCGGGCGTCGCCTGACCGCGAAAAGTGCGGTCCGCTCGACCATTGATACCCTGCAATCAACGCTGCATGATCTGGATGCCGACGTGCAATCGCTGGGCAACGACAGTGCGGCGGCGATCAGGATAGGCGCGCGTCTGGCACAGTCGGACGCCGGTGTCCGCCGGGCGACTATCGAACTGCTCCATACCGACGAGGCGCGCTTTGCCGCAATCCGCGACGATATGCGGTCCGGCCTGATTATGACCGCCGGGGCCGTGTTGCTGTCACTGCTGCTGGCTATCGGCGCGGCGCTGATCTTCAAACGTCAGGCACTTCGCAGCGCCATTCTCGCCGCAGAAGCAAGAGAGGCCGGAGAGAGCAAGCTCCGCTTTTTCTCGATGATGAGCCACGAGATCCGAACACCGCTCAACGGTTTGCTTGGCGCGCTGAATCTCCTGCGCGATATGCCTTCGGGTAAAGATCGGGCGCGGCTTTTTGACGAGGCCGGCAGTTCGGCGCACCGGCTTTCCGATGTCCTGACGGATGCCCTGACGCTGGGTGCGGATGAGGGCGTTCCGCTCAAGCAGACGGTCTTCAGCTCGGTCGAAATTGCCACGGCGCAGCAGGCCATCCTTGCCGGAGAGCTTCAGCGCCGGAATGCGACTTTGTCGATAGATACCGGCGCCGTTCCTGCCTACGGGCAGGGCGATGCGACACGCCTGAATAATGCTGCCTCGCACTTGCTGCTTGCGGTGCTGCAACGGGGCGGTGCGACCGAGGTGGCGCTTCAAATCCGGGTCGTTTCCGACGCTGTCCGCCTGAGCATTTCGAGTGATGCCGAAACCCCGCCCGAGGCGTTTGGCGAGACACTGGCGCGCGGATTGGTCGAGGCCAGTGGCGGCACGTTCGCCCGTACTGACAGCGGATGGCAACTGTCCATGCCTGCATCGCGCATAACCCCGCGCGCACGCCTTTTCATCAGTTCGGTCTCTCTTGCCGGTCTTTATCAAAAGCTGTTGGCAGCCGAGGGCATCGGTATCGTTGCCTCAGAAGGCGAGGAGTTCGAGATCGCTTTGACCGATCCCATGCTTGACGAAGTGACCCGCAGGCGTCTGCGCGAAAGGCATCCGACCAGCCGTATCGTCGCGTGCGGTCCGGCCGCTTCGGGGGCGGGCTTCGATGCTGTCCTGACCAGCCCTGATGATCTGCGAAGCACAGTAGCAACCGCCCTGTCTTATCCACCGTTGGCTGCTTAGGGGCGGATTGGTATGAGTCTCAAATCCAGCTTGGACGCGATCTGCGATACGGCACTTGATGCTGTTGTGGCCGTCGATACCCACGGGTTGATTGTCGGCTTTAATGCGCAAGCCGAAGACCTTTTCGGCCATTCCCATGATGCCGTAATCGGGCGGCCCATGTCCGACCTGCTCGTGCCCGAACGGCATCGCGCCGGTCACAATGCCGGCATGAAGCGCTTTCAGGAAACCGGCGAGCGCAAGCTGATCGGCACAAAGATCGAAACCGACGCCTTGCATCGCGACGGCCACGACATACCCGTTGAACTCGGCCTCTCGACCCTGCAGATCGGCGGGGAGCTGATTTTTCTGTCTTTCCTGCGCGACCTCACCCAGCGCCGGTTGCGGGAGGGCGAAATCAAAACCTCGCGGGACAAGGCCGAAAAGGCCAATGCGGCAAAATCCTTTGTTGTTTCGATGGTCGCACACGACATGCGCAACGCGCTGGGCGGCGTTATTGGCAACCTCGCGTTGCTCGACCGGCATCGCCTGACACCGGATGAAAAAGAGATCGTGGACGGTGTCGAGGACAGCGCCCAGTCGCTCAAGCGTCTGCTGAGCGACACGCTCGACCTCGCGCGGCTCGAGGCCGGAGAGATCGAAGTCTCGCCCGAACCGTTGTTGATCCGCGATTTTCTGGCCGACCTTTCGCAGGCTTGGCAAACCCGTCTCGCCAAGGCAAATGTCACGCTGTCGGTTGATACTGCGGATGATGCGCCGCGCCGCGTGCTGCTGGACGGGCATCGCTTGCGGCAGGTTGTTGCAAACCTGATTTCGAATGCAACGAAATACGCACCGGATTGCGCGCTTGCCTTATCGCTCGAACCGTTAGGCCCGGAAGGATTGCGCATTACCGTCGCGGATCAGGGACCGGGTTTCAGCGCCGCCGCGCTGGAAACGGCGTTTGATCCGTTCATCAGACCCACCGGACAGGCTTCGGAGGGCTCGGGCCTCGGCCTCGCCATCGTCAAAACAATCACCGGGGCGATGGGCGGCAGTATTGACCTGCATTCCTCGCCGGGACGGGGATCACGTGTCGTCGTTGATTTCCCGGGCTGCCGCCTTGGAGACGAAAGCCTTCCTGCGCCGAAGGTCATCGCAGATTTAGGATCGCTTGCGGTTCTGCTGGTCGAGGACAACGCGACCAACCGGCTTGTCGCGGCCAAAATGCTCGAAAAGATCGGCTGCGATGTGACGCTTTGCGAGGACGGATTGTCCGGCGCGGAAACGGCAGAGAACATGGGCTTTGATGTGATCTTCATGGACATCGACCTGCCGAAGCTGAACGGCAAGGACGCCATCCGCCGCATTCGCGCGGGTGACGGGCCGAATGCTGCCGCGCCAATCGTCGCGTTCACGGCCTTTGCGATCCGTGCGCAGCGCGAGGAGATATTGGCCTCGGGCGCGGATACGATTCTGACCAAACCCGTCTCGGGACCGGATGATTTTGCCGGTGCATTGCAAACCGTCCTCGGCGGATCGCATCCGCCCCGCTCCGCGGACCCTGCTGAAACCGCGCCCGAGCTGGTTGATTTAAGCCGGCTCAATTCGTTGCGGCATACCCTTGGCCCCGAGGATTTCCAGATGCTTGCCGTTGAATTCCGGAGTGACCTCGAGGGTGTTCTGCATCATGTCACCGAACCGAACCGGACGGATGAGGCGCTGCGCAAGGCCAGCCATATTGCCGTCAGCCTTACGGGAACGCTCGGCGCAACCCGCGCTCAGGAGGCTGCGGCACGGCTCAATGCATCGGTTCACGGCGCGGACGCGACTGTAACCGAGGCCAGTCGCCGACTGTTCGAGATGACACTGCGCGAAACACTGGCCGCCTTCGACACGTTCATGGAGGCATCGTAATGGCATCGCGCCGCGCTCTGCTTGTCGAGGATACACCGTCGATGGCCATGCTTTACAGCAAGCTGCTGGAGCGTGACGGATTTGCCGTAACCGTCGCAGGCACAGCCGAAGCAGGGCGGGCGGGCATCGAGGCCGGAGAATACAACGTCGTTGTGCTGGACCTGATGCTCCCCGACGGCAGCGGTTTGGAGTTGCTGGAATTTGTAGGCCGTGTCTCGCCTGAAACCAGAGCGATTGTCATAACCGCCGACGGATCAATCAACCGCGCGATCGAGGCGATGCGTCTCGGCGCATTTGATTTCATGGTCAAACCATTTTCGGAAACCGCCTTCGTTTCGGCGGCGCGCAATGCCGCGAACGCCAAGCTCAACGCCGAACCGGCAACGGCGGATGCCGGTGCGAAGTCGAAAGCAACAAAAAGTTTTCAGGGTTTCGTCGGCACGGCCCCCTCGATGAAAGAGGTGTACGAGCGGATCCGGCGTTTAGGCAGCTCGACAGCGACCGTCTTCATTACCGGCGAAAGCGGAACGGGCAAAGAAGTTTGCGCACAGGCCATTCACGAGGTCAGCAACCGCGCGAAAAAACCGTTCATCGCTTTGAACTGCGGTGCAATCCCCTCCGAGCTGATGGAGTCCGAAGTTTTCGGACACCTGAAGGGGTCCTTCACCGGCGCCATCGCCGACAAACTCGGCGCCGCCCGTGCAGCGAACGGAGGGACGCTGTTCCTCGATGAAATTTGCGAAATGGACTTAAATCTGCAGACCAAGCTGCTGCGGTTCCTGCAAACATCAACCGTGACTCCGGTCGGCGCGACACGGCCCGTTCCTGTTGATGTCCGCATTGTCTGCGCAACCAATCGCGACCCCGCTACCGAAGTGCGGGCGGGCCGGTTTCGCGAAGACTTGTTCTTCAGGCTGCACGTCGTTCCGGTCCACCTGCCGCCCCTGCGTGAACGCGCCTCGGACATTATTCTGCTTGCCCGTCACTTCCTGAAAGAATTCGCCAAGCAGGAAGGCAAGCTTTTGCATGACTTTGATGCAGGAGCGACTGTTCAGCTGATGGCGATGCGCTGGCCGGGGAACGTCCGTCAGCTGGAAAACCTCATTCGCATGATCGCTGCGGTTCACGACGGCGATGTCGTTACCGCCGATATGCTCCCTGCGGAAGTCGAAACCGCCGCCCGTGCCATCCCGTCGGCTTTGCCTGCTGAAGTTACGGCAACCCTCGTGCCGGTTGTTGACAGCACGGCATCGCTAACCAACCGCGTCTCGGCCTTGATCGGAGAAGAATTGGCCGAGGTCGAGCGCGCGCTGATCGAGGCGACAATCGAATCCTGCGGCGGCAGCATCCCGAAAGCAGCGCGTATTTTGAACGTCAGTCCGTCAACGATTTACCGGAAAAAGGAAGGCTGGGTCCAACGTGATGCGACCGCATAGAGCGGTTGCGAAATGCGAATTTCGCATCGTTCCGCATTTGCAGTTTGCGAATTCGTATGGTTGAGAGTGAATGAATGTGAATAGATTCAATGATGTAGATTCTGGTTTGCGGATTGCGACGGTCGGAGGAACCTTTCCCGCCGGAGCCTCCAATGCCCCTCTTGATTACATCACTTTTGGGTATCGCCTTTCTGTCCCTGTGTCCGCAGAGCATTCCTGTCGGCAGCATTCCCGACTGGTTCGGTCATGCGTTGGCATACGGCGCGTTGACGGCGCTGGCGCGGTACAACTGGCCGGATCGCGCAGTGGCGGTTGCTGTGTCCGTCTTTGTTCTGGGACTGACAATCGAGCTTTCACAAGGTCTGACCCCGGATCGCTCCGTGTCTGTTGATGACCTTATTTCAAATGCGGTCGGCATTGGCATCGTCTCGTTCTGGCGCTCGGTCACGCCGGTCGTTTTCACGCTGGGGGCTCTGACGGTTGCCGGCTGCGGCGCGATCCCCGTTCCCGAAAATGTTCAGAATGTTCGCGGCGGCGACGGCTATCAACTGTCGCATCGCGATGTCAGCAAAGACACGCGGGACGCCGAACCTTTTGCCGAACGGACACTCGCGGCGCTGGCGCGGTGTAACCCGCATGCGGAATACCGCGAATATCCGGTGCTGCCGGGGCAAAGCCGTCAGGGCACGCTCGGGACAGGCGATCTGTTGCGCGTCACTGTGGGCGAAGACGATCTGCTGTCCGGCACGTTCGAGATCGAGGCCGATGGCGCGTTGCATTTGCCGCATCTTGGCCCCTTGCCGGTCATCGGGCGCTCGCCCGCCGGGCTGAGTGATGATCTCAAGCAGGCGTTGCTATCGGGCGGGCTTTACCGCGCACCGTTGCCTGCTGTCTCGATCAAGGCTTTGGAGCGCGCCGCCCTGCGTATCCACGTGGCCGGTGCAGTTTTCGAACCCGGCACAGTCGATATTGCTGCCCGCACGCCCGAAGACCGCGATCCTGTCCGTCAGGATGCGGCAGGGGATGCCGCGCATCGCTACGGCTTAACAGCGGCGCTGCGCGCGTCCGCCGGATTGCGCCCGGATGCCGAGCTTGAGAACATTCTTGTCAAGCGCGCCGGTAAAGTATGGCGCGTAAATCTGGTCGGTGCGTTGAACGATCAGGCCTTCGATGATCCGATGCTTCAGCGCGGCGACGAGGTTCACGTTCCTTCTCTCGGCTGCTTCCAGCCGGGCTTGGCGCGTCCGACAGTTGTGACGCGAAAGGGTGTGAAGGTTCATCTTTCAAATCTGACGACGCCTGCCTTCAGCAACGCCCAATCCGCCATCGATGACGACGTGCGCGAGGTCCGCTATGGCACGCGCCTGTTGCAGATGCTTGTGCGGATGAACTGCGTCGGCGGCACGCATGGCACGAATGCCTCGCGTTTTGCGGTTCTGATGTCGCGCAACCCTGTCACCGGCGAAACCGAAGTGATCGAGCGGTCCATCGAAGAACTCGTGCGCCGCGCCGATCGTGCATCACATGATCCGGTATTGATGCCCGGTGATGCCGTTGCCTGTTATGACAGTAAGGTCACAAACGCCCGCGATGTCGCGCGCAGCTTTATCGACATCCTGTCGCCTGCGCCGTTCGCCGGAGGACTCTAGTGGGAATGTTCAGAAATTGGGCCAGTTGGAGGCGTCTGCGTTATGCGGTTTTTACTCTCGCCGCCGTCGCGCCGGTCTGGTTTTTCGCGATTTCCTACATCATGTTTTCGACGCCGAAATACGAAGCCGGGATGACGCTGATCCTGCCGGGCGAAGGTCCGACGGCATCGCTGACACTCGATGAAGTCGGGCAGGCGTCAACACACTCATCGTCGCCGTGGTCCAGCAGTCGCCTCAGCCCTGTCGAAAGCTACCGCAAGCTGATGATGACCGACACGGTACGGCGCAGGGCGGCAGAGGCACGGTCGCTGACGAAGGATGAATTTCCGAAACCCAAGATAAAGTTGGTCGATCAAACCAACCTGATGATGATTTCGTTGCGGGGCCTGTCAAAAGACGGTGCCGAAGGCAACGCTGTTGCGTTTCTCGATGCGTTCAATGCCGAGCTGACAATCCTGCGGCAGGACTATATCTCGCGCCGCGAAACGGCGAACCGCGAGGCAATTCGGGGGTATAAAAACGCGGTCACGGATGCACAGCAGGCGATCCTCGATTTCCGCACCAGTACGGGGCTGACGTCGCCCGAACAATATACCGAGACACTGGCGCTGATCACAAATCTTGAGGTGCGAAACCGCGAAATCGGGGCCGAACTGGGTCGCTTGTCAGGCGAAGTAACCGGCCTCGAAACCTCGTTACGGACCAGCGCGCCCCGCGCGGCGGCGGCACTAAAGCTGCGTGCTGATCCGGTCTTTCAGGCGATGCTCGACGATGCGGGTGCGCTGAAAATCGAATATGAAAAGGCGCGTGCGCGCTACGGTGACCGCCACCCGGATTTCACGGCCATTGCATCGAAATTCCGTGCCGCGGTCATCGCGATGCGGTCGCGTGGCCGCGCTCTGACGGGACTGTCACCCGAAGCGTTTGGCCGTGCCGACCTCGCGACACGCGGCGCCCGGGAGGGGATGCTGTCAACGCTTGTCGAGGCGGACGCCCGCCGCACCGGACTGTTGGCCGAACAAATTGCGATGGCGTCCCAGCTTGACGCCGCCCGCGAAACGGTTCTGACGCTTGCCGCGCCGTCCGCCGAACTTGACCGCCTCATGCGCGATCATCAGGTCGCGGAGGCCGTCTTCGCGTCGGCACTGGCGCGGGCGGATACCACAAAGACCGATCTGTTCGGCACATATCCGCTGGCACAAATCGTCGAATATCCGCTGGCGAGCGATGACCCGGTCAGCCCGAACAAGAAAATCGGCCTGATCGCGGCGATTGCCGGAACGATCTTTATTGCCGGCGGTCTGATCCTCGCCTGGATGCGTCGCCCGATCCTGCGTGCCCTGGGCCGTATGTTCGCGCACCCGTCCTCCGATCCCGATTTCTCGCGGCAGGAACCCGCCTCGCCCGCCGCCGATGCGTTGGATGACGAACCGCTGGTCGAGATTCCCAACCAGATTCCGCGTCACGAGCGATACGCTTTCGAGGACGAAGAGATTAGGGCTGGCCGTGACACCGCCTGAGCGAATTCTCTATCGGACGCTGACTCTGACATGGCCGTTCTACGCCATCGGGGCGCTTTATGTCGTGGGTCCGGTTCTGGGGTGGAGCTTGGCGGGGCTGGCCGTGCTGTCGCTCTTTTTGGGGCCTGCCATGAAACCGGAATGGCAGGCGGTGTCGCCGCCGGTGATCTTCGGCATCTGGTTCGGTTCGATGTTGGGTATGCTCGTCGTGTTATGGATCGGGCATTTCAATTACGACATCGGAACCGGCGCGACGATAAAATCAAGCATCGGCTGGGCAAAGGGCTGGGCGCTGTTCTTTATCTTCGTCTTCATCGGCGCGGCCTTTCGTATCCGTCCTGAAATCATGTGCCGCGCGCAATGTATCATCGGATTGCACACGCTGATATTGTTGCCGTTGTTTATTCTCGCGCCGAAAATCGGTCTGCCGGAAAAATTGTTCACATCGCCGTTCAAGGCTGTGGGCGGACCGGGGCCGGAATATTTTTCGGTTTATCTTTACACGATTGATCCGTCGAACGGTGCGTCGCGGTGGCAGTTCTATACGCCGTGGTCTCCGTTTGCCGCGCTGGTCGGCGTGATGATCGTCGTCTGTGCGCTGGAAGAAAGAAACAAGTTCTGGCGTCGCTGCGGTCTCATCGGCGGCCTTGCCTTTGTTCTGATGACCAAGTCGCGTATGGGCATTATGGGATTGGTGATCTGCACTGCCTCGCCTCGTTTGCTGCCGCTGATTGCCAAAAGCTGGGCGTGGTTTGCGCTGGGCGGGATTGCTGCCGCAATGGCTGTGATCGGTGATCGTGTTCTGACGGGAATGCTGGATGCAAAGGATGCGTTTCGCTCGGCGCGCGCGGACTCAACGCGGGTGCGCGACGCCTTGCAAAGCATTGCGGGCGAGCGTTGGCGCACCGAAGCTCCTTGGTTCGGACATGCAACGGTCGAACCCGGGGCGCATGTGACCGAGTATATGCTGATCGGAACGCACCATACCTGGTACGGTCTCCTGTTTGTGAAAGGCGCGGTTGGCGCGGCGTTTTTTGCAATCCCGATGATCTGGACATTGCTATCGATGATGAAGCTGACGATTGGCCGCAAAGAGGCGCGGCTTGGCCTCGGCCTGATCCTTGCGCTGCTGCTATTCTCGTTCGGTGAGAATATGGAGGTGCAGATCTATATTCTCTGGCCTGCCTTTGTCATCATCGGCAGCCTTGCCCAGCGCGCCGCCTCGCATCACGGCTCGGGTAATCGCGCCTCGCCGGCCCGTACAGGCGGGGCTGTTGCATAATATCGGACGGGTTCAGGTCAGCCGGTCGCCGATCAGGAATTCCGCTGCCTTGTCGAGCCGCAAATGCGGCGGGCCATACCCGCTTCGCCCTGTCAGAACAGGCGGGGCAAACCGCATGAACTGATAATCCTCCGACAGCCAGCCCGCCTCGCGGTCATGGGCGGCCTTGACGATCTCGCCGGGGTCCGCAGGCAGCGTACCGGGGAAAACAGCAACCTCCGCGCCCGTCTCGGGATCTCGCCCGCGCACGCAATCCAGACTCTCGCCGCCCTCGGTTACGGTCTGCTCGACGGTCGCGCGCAAGGACGCGAGCGCCATCGCCTCGACCTTCGCGCCATTATAGGCGGCCTTCTCGACGCTTTCACGCAACAACGCGCGCAGGATCGCCTCCAGCCGGTCATGCTGGGAATGGTGGATATGATCGACTTTGGTAGCGGCAAACAACAACCGCTCGATCCTGCGGCCCATCAACGGCGCCAGCCACCCGTTCTCGCCATGGCGAAAGCAGGAAAGGATGTCCGTCAGCGCCTTGCGCAAATCGCCAATCGCGCGCGGTCCCGCATCAATCGCATCCAGCGCATCAACCAGAACGACCTGACGGTCGATTTTGGTGAAGTGATCCCGGAAGAAGGGTTTGACGACCACTCGCTTATAGGCCTCAAACCGGTCCGCCATCAGACCCGCCAAACCGCCGCTCCCGGCTATCGGCGCAAAGGTCAGCGCGGGCGAGCCTTCTAAATCGCCGGGCATCAAAAACCGCCCCGGTGACACCGCCGTCAGTCCCGCGCCCCGCGCGGCAACAAGATACGCCGCGAACAGCCTTGCGCCCTCCTTGGCAACCATCTCGTCAACCGGAGATTCCTCTGGCAGGGCATCAGCCCAAGCCAGAAACGGTCCCGAAAACGCCGCCCGTTCCGGTAATCGTGCTGCGGCCAGCGCCTCGGCGGACCAAGACGCCCAATTCTGATTGAGCAGCGGCAGGTCAAGCAACCACTCGCCGGGATAATCAACAATATCGAGGTGCAAAATCCCCGGTCCGGTGATGCTCTCGGTTAGCCCCCCGAAAAATCCGGTCCGCTGATAGCGCAGCGACAACCGGACTTCGCTGATCCGCCGCGTGCTGTCGGGCCAATGCGGGTCAGACCCCGACAGCGCCGCCAGATGCTCCTCGAATTCAAAGCGCGGAATTTCGGGATCGGGCTGCGGGCGCAGCATCGCCGCCTCGATCCGCCGCTCGCCCTCCGCAGACAACAGCGTCATGCGCCCGCGCTCCAGCAGGTTTGCCAACAGCGAGGTGATGAACACCGTTTTCCCCGCACGGTTTAGCCCCGTCACGCCGAGCCTGAGCCGCGATTCGAACAACGAACCAACCCCGCGCTGGGCGCTTTCAGCCTGCCGCAGCGTAAAATCGGCCAGATCACTGATGACGTTCATGGAAATCCTCTCGCTGATGAGAGGTATATAGGGGGGAATGCAAGGCGATTTCGAGGGCTAACGTCAGTTGCCGATACTCTTGCCCTCCAGCCCCTGCGCGACGAGCGA
>CALGNW010000094.1 GCA_937958345.1 uncultured Neomegalonema sp.
CACTGGGTCTGAACGACGAAGGCGATGGTCTGGCTGGTGTCGTAATGGAACGCGCCCGTCTCCATCAGGTGACCGCAGACGACCGTGTCAAAAAAGCTGTAATAGTTGACGTTGTTGACATGGCCGAAGACGTCGTTGTCCTTCCAGCGGGTCGTGATGTCGCGAAAGGCGCGATAATCGCTGCGAAATGTCGGCTGGGGGCGGTCTGTCATCGGGCTTTCCAGAGCTTTGCGCGGGTTTTTCAGAGTTTTCCCACGCCGGTTACGGGTTTTGCGTCAGTTTTAACGGATTTTCCCTCGGTGGCGACGGGCAATTGGCGCTATCAGGACTCGCGGCGGCCATGCTAGATCGCGCCGTGTATTCTTTGATTGGACACGATCCGTGCGCCCTGCCTCCCCCTCCGATAACCGGCTCGGCGCGATTTGCGGCCTGATTGCCTTCGCCAGTTTTGCCGTCCATGATGTGATCGTCAAACAGCTAAGCGCAACATATTCAACCTTTCAGATCGTATTCTTCAGCGCGCTGCTGAGCTTTCCGGTGATCACGCTTGTTTTAATGGGCGATCACAAGCCGGGGACTCTGCGGCCCGCGCATCCCTGGTGGCTGGCGCTGCGCTGTGTGTGCGGCGTGATTTCGGGATTGTGCGCGTTTTATGCGCTGGGGCAGCTGCAACTCTCTGAATTTTATGCGTTTATTTTCGCCGCCCCGTTGCTGATCACGCTGCTCGCGATTCCGATACTGGGCGAGACCGTGCGGCTGCGGCGCGGGATTGCCGTGCTGGTCGGACTGGTCGGTGTACTGATTGTCCTGCGCCCCGGAACCACGCCGATCAGCGCCGGACACATCGCGGCACTGGTCGCGGCGGCCACTTCGGCCATGGCCTCGATCATCGTGCGCAAGATCGGAAATGACGAGCGCGGGGTCGTGATGATCCTCTATCCGATGATGACAAGCCTGATTGTCACCGCGCTGGTATTGCCATTTGTCTATGTAGAAGTACCCCTTAGCGACTTGGGACTGCTGGCGGTGGACTCGGTTCTGGTGCTGATTGCGATGGGGTTGCTCGTGGTTGCATATTCGCGTGCTGACGCCATATTGGTTGCACCAATGCAGTACTCGCAAATCGTCTGGGCAACGCTGTTCGGGATATTTCTGTTCAACGAATACCCGGCCTGGCAGACCTATCTGGGCATTGCAGTGATCGCGCTGTCCGGTGTCTACATCATCAAACGCGAGGCAACCGGCGCAGTATCCGAGAATACGCCGGTGCTGAAAACGCGCACACGGATGGGGCATGCTCTGGCGATGCGTGTCGGCGTGCTCTCGCGATGGTTGCGCGGCGAGCACTGATTTTCAACAGCAGGTCTGGCGGGGGAACGGATATATCCCCCGCAAATACCCCCAGATCAGGTCGTCGGTTCCGGATCGGTACTGTCGCCCGCCTCAGCCTTAGGCGGAGTCGAAGGCGCGGTTTGCGACCCCGGCGGATTTTTAGCCACGCCGACCATCGCCGCGCGCAACAACCTGTCTGAAATGACGAAACCCGGCTGCATCACCTGAATAATGGTGTTGTTCTCTGCACCGGGAGCGGGCGCCTCGAACATCGCCTGATGGCGGTTTGCGTCGAACTTTTCTCCGACCTCAGGCGAAACAGGTGCAATTTTGTGTTTGGCAAACGCGTTAAGAAGCTCGCGTTTCGTCAGTTCGACACCCTCGATAAACTCAGGCGCACCCTCGCGGACGATGTCATCAGCCGCCTCGAGCGCACGGTTCAGGTTGTCGTAAACCGCAAGCATATCGCGGGCGAGACGGACTCCGCCGTACTTTTCCGCCTCATCGCGATCCTTCATCGCACGGCGGCGGATGTTTTCCCCCTCGGCCAGTGCGCGCAGGCGCTTGTCGTTCATCTCATCGCGCTCGGCTTCCACAACCAGAAGCTGTTGCTGCAGGAATTCCAGAGGCGATTTCGGCGGCAACGGGTCGCCGTTTTCATCGACCTCCGGCTCGCCGTCCGCCTGCGCTTCGGCATCTGTAAAATCGAAAACATTCGCGTCCAGCTCCGGCTCCATTGGCTTCGGAGGCACGTATTCCGCATCGTCGTCTTCAGGTTTGGGAGGAGTATCCGCCATTCAGCTTCGCCTTGTCGTTCCGAGTTTCGAGACGCCCGCACCGCCAACCAACTGGCCCACCATGCGGGCCGTAAAATCGACAATCGGCAAAATACGAGCATAGTTCAGTCTGGTCGGTCCAATAACGCCCAACGCACCGATGATGTTTTGGTCGCTATCCATATACGGAGAAATAACTAAGGCGGAACCCGAATGCGAAAATAATTTGCTCTCGGCACCAATGAAAACCCGAACGCCTTCTCCACCTTCGGCTAATTCAAGGACCTGTGCGAGGTCGCGCTTGCGTTCCAGTTCGTCAAACAGCATCCGGACGCTTTCCAACTCGTCCAAAGCCGTATTTTCGGCAATTAAATTCGAGAGGCCCCGGACGATCAGACGGGCATCATCCGAATCGCTTGGCCCGCTCCATTCCGCCAAGCCCGCCTCGATCAGGGCCTGAGCCGCCGCATCCAACTCGGCACGACTGCGGTCTATCCCCTCGCCAACAGCCAAGCGGGCCTCCTGCAGGGTCAATCCGCGCATGTGCGCGTTCAGGAAGTTCGTCGCCTCGGAAATTGCGGATGGCGTCAGGCCTATCGGGGTTTTAAGAAGCCGGTTTTCGACGGCTCCGTCCGCTGTGGCAATGACGGCCAGTGCGCGGCCTTCGGACAGAGGTTCGACCTCGATATGCTTGATCGGAGCATCCCGTTTCGGCGCAATCACAAGACTCGCGCAACGTGAAAGCCCTGATAAGGCTGTACTTGCCTCGTCGAGGAGACTTTGAACACCGGCGTCATCATCGCTCAGAGCGTTTTCGATACTGGCGCGCTCCTGCGGGTCAATCTCTCCGATTTGCAGAAATCCGTCGAGGAACAAGCGTAAGCCCGACTGGGTGGGGACCCTTCCCGCGCTAACGTGCGGCGCGGCGATTAACCCGGCAAGTTCCAGATCCTGCATAACATTGCGAATGGACGCGGGCGAAAGCGGGTCATCCAGCGCGCGGGACAGTGTGCGCGAGCCGACCGGATCGCCGTCTTTCAGATACATCTCAACAACGCGCCGGAAAATCTCGCGGCTACGTTCGTCCAGATCGTCCAGTCCTGCGGCCTGCTTTACCATGATAGACAGCTAGGCGCGGCAATGGATTACGTCAATCGCGTTAGCGGCGCTTTACGGGAACCGCTGCCGCTAATCCGGCATTATCGCCGTCTTGTGAAGTCGCGGGCGCTTTTGGCGTGCGCTCCGAATGGATTGCCGGAACGATCATAAAGGGGTTGAACGTCTGCATCGTCACCGGATTTTTAGCCGCGTTCCGGGCGATGATCGCCGCATTATAGTCGCTGCACGCCGAGTAAATGCCCGTCCGGCACGCCGATTTCAGTGCCTGAAGCGGATCGGCATGTGCGGCGGCAATTGATACCCCGACCGACGCGCCGAGGGATAACACAGCTGCTAAAAACACGGATTTCATGGTCGATCTCCCTCTCCAGCGTTGTCTTTCGTCCCATACTATAAACCATAAGTGGCAATTTCGTGCCGTGATGCACGTCACTTTCTCGCCTATCGCTCTGAAAGCCGCTTCCGATTGCTGGACGAAGCGTCCGTTGCGCGATAGGGAACCCTGTAAATAGAACATTTAAGAGGTAGCCTCATGCGCCCTTCCGGTCGCGCGCAAGACGAAATGCGCGCCATTTCACTACAGGCCGATTGTTCGAAGCACGCCGAAGGCTCTTGCTATGCGAAATTCGGCGATACGCACGTGCTGTGCACGGCAAGCATCGAGGACAAAACGCCCGGCTGGCTGCGTGGTTCGGGTAAGGGCTGGGTCACCGCTGAATACGGGATGCTGCCGCGCGCGACGAACACGCGTAACCGCCGTGAAGCCAAGGCGATCAGCCAGACCGGAAGAACGCAGGAAATCCAGCGGCTTATCGGTAGATCTCTGCGCGCCGGGGTCGATCTTCACGCTATGGGCGAGCGGATGATTACGATTGACTGCGATGTCATTCAGGCCGACGGCGGCACGCGCACAGCCGCGATTACGGGCGGCTTCGTAGCGTTGTGGCGGGCCTGTGCGGCCCTTAAACGAGCAGGTAACCTGCCCACTTGGCCGATCCGCGAACATGTAGCGGCAATCTCGTGCGGAATTTACGCCGGAAAGCCTGTTCTGGACCTTGATTACGCTGAGGATTCGGTGGCCGGAGCAGACGGAAACTTTGTCATTACCGAAAGCGGCGGTTTGGTTGAAGTTCAAGCCAGTGCCGAGGGCGAAGTATTTCAACGCGCGCAATTCGAAGAACTGATGCGACTCGCCGATAAGGGTGTTGCGGAACTGGTAGCGCTTCAGAAGGCAGCCCTTGGTGTCGGAACCTGATGCGGCGCAGACTGAATAAAGCGCGCGATGGTGAAACACTCGTCATTGCGACCCACAACAAAGGGAAGCTGAGGGAAATCAACGAGCTGATCGCGCCTTACGGTTTCGCTGCGATTTCTGTCGGCGAATTGGGCCTGCCCGAACCGGTTGAGGACGGCACGACCTATATCGAAAACGCCCGGATCAAGGCTTTGGCAGCGGCGACCGCATCGGGAAAACCAGCCCTAGCCGACGATTCCGGTATTTCTATCGACGCCTTGCATGGCGCGCCGGGGATTTTTTCCGCGCGGTGGGCGTTGGACAAGGACTTCAGCAAAGCGATGGAGCGTGTCCAACAGGAACTGGTATGGCGCGGAGCTATGCAAACACCCAAAGCACATTTCGTCAGCGCTCTCACGATTGCCTGGCCTGACGGGCATATGGAGGACTTTGAGGGAACTGTCCACGGGACACTGACCTTTCCTGCACGCGGAGATCGTGGCTTTGGCTATGATCCGATCTTCGTGGCAGAGGGACAGTCCCAGACATTCGGCGAGATTGACCCAACCGAGAAAAACGCGATGAGCCACCGCGCCGATGCCTTCAAACAACTCGCGGCAGCATGTCTGGGGTGAAGGACTGGCAAAACGCCGGATTTGGCATTTATGTGCATTGGCCCTTCTGCGCGGCAAAGTGCCCGTATTGCGATTTCAACTCGCATGTGAGGCGCGGCACTGATCAGGCACGCTGGCGCACGGCGCTGGTGCGCGCGCTGAAATCCGAAGCCGCGCGTACGCCGGGCCGCACGGTTGATACGGTATTTTTTGGCGGTGGCACGCCCTCGCTGATGCCGGCTGAGACGGTCGCCGCCTGCATAGAGGCCATCCGCAGTAACTGGTCGCTCTCCCCCGACGCGGAGATCACGCTGGAGGCAAACCCTACCTCTGTCGAAGCGGAGCGGTTTCGGGACTATGCCGGCGCTGGGGTCAATCGCATCTCGATGGGAGTGCAGGCGCTGAATGACGCCGACCTGAAGGCACTCGGGCGTATGCACTCGGTGTCCGAGGCCCGAGCTGCCTTTGACACCGCACGCGGCGTCTTTGATCGTGTCAGCTTTGATTTGATCTATGCCCGCATGGGGCAATCGATCGAAGACTGGCGGGCGGAGCTGCGCGAGGCGCTGGATATGGCCGTTGACCACCTGTCGCTGTATCAGCTGACCATCGAGGCGGGAACGCGGTTCGCTGACCTTTATCGTCTTGGCAAACTGCACACGCCATCGGACGACACCGCCGCGGCAATGTATGACGTCACCCAGGAAGTTTGCGGGAACGCGGGCCTGCCTGCCTATGAGGTATCAAACCACGCGCGGCCCGGCTTTGAGAGCAGGCACAATCTGATTTACTGGCGGTACGGTGACTATGTCGGTGTCGGTCCCGGCGCTCATGGCCGGTTGACTTTGGGTGGGCGGCGGGTCGCGACCGAGACGCTCCTGTCACCCGAGGCATGGCTTGAAGCAGCGGACAATGACGGAATCGGGTCATGCGGCGAAACCGAGATTACAGAGCAGGATCAGGCGACCGAATATCTGCTGATGTGCCTGCGTCTTCAGGAAGGCGCAGACCTCAAACGGTATGAAAACTTGGGCGGTGCGCCGCTTTGCCCTGTACGCCTCGGCGGCTTGATCGAGAACGGTATGGTCTTGAAGAACGGGACTAATTTGGCCGCCACGGGACAGGGCCGAATTCTGCTCAACGCGGTTCTGGCTGAGTTGCTGACTTAGCCGACGCCTAAATCGTGCTGCGCCTTACAAGAGAGACCCGAGATTTTGTAAGTCGTGAAAGTCACACTTTTATTCAATTTGACGCACAATTAAATTCAAATAATAAATCAAGTACTCTCAAATAATTCAGAATACATATCACGACGCAAACCGATCATGGTCTTCTTATTAATTGCTC
>CALGNW010000095.1 GCA_937958345.1 uncultured Neomegalonema sp.
ATGCTTGCCGCGCAAACGCATCGCAATCTCTGATGCGAGCCGGCCCAGCACGAGACCGTCGGCGTCGATCAGGGTCCAGCCCTTTTCGATGTCTGACGGTTTGGCGGAATAGGTCTTCATGTTGTGTCCTATGACGGCGGGGGTGCGGATCAACGCGCACCAGGAAACTTGAAGCGCGGAAACTAATCATCTGCCACGCCAAGTCAAGCGCCAATAAACAGGATTACCTTAGCAAAATCAGCATCTTAATTTTGCGGTATTAAAATACCCCATATTTCTCCCCGATCTTCCGCACTTTCGGAGACTCGCACAGGGCCGCGCCCCCGAATGACGTGTCCGCATAAAGGGTCAAGCACCGAACCCGTTTCCGCTGCTCCGCACTTTATGCGGAGCCGTTTTTCGAGCGACCGCCGCACCCGCCGCCATAAAAAAACCGCCGGATTTCACTCCGGCGGTTCTTGTGTGCGACCATTCTGGTCGCTGCTCAGAGAGAGTGTGAGCGTGTTACTTCTTCGCGGCAGGCTTACGTGCAGCGCGCGGCGTTGCGGTTTTCTTTGCCGCCGGCTTGGCACGGGCTGCCATAGCAGGGGTCTTTTTCGCAGCCGTCTTTTTGACCGCAGGCTTTTTGGCGACCGGCTTCTTAGGTGCCGACTTCACCTTAGCGATCGTCGAGGCCAGCGACTTGCCGGAAGCAGAGCGTTTGGACGCGGACTTCGGAGCCACTTTCTTCGCTGCCGGCTTTTTCGCGACAGCCTTTTTGGCGACAACTTTTTTCGCTGCAGGTTTCTTCGCAACGGTTTTCTTCGCTGCCGGTTTAGCGGCGGCTTTTTTCGCTACCGGCTTTTTCGCAACAGCCTTTTTAGCGGCTGGCTTTGCAGCGGCTTTCTTGGCCACTACCTTTTTGGCGGCGGTTTTTTTAGCGACGGTTTTCTTCGCGGCTGGCTTCTTGGCCACGGTCTTTTTAGCAACAGCCTTTTTCGCAGCAGGCTTCTTCGCCACAGTCTTTTTGGCGGCAGGTTTAGCAGCAGCTTTTTTCACAGCAGGCTTTTTCGCAACGGCCTTCTTGGCGGCAGGCTTCTTCGCAACAGCTTTTTTCGCCGTTGTCTTCGCAGCGGCAACAGCGACCGAAATCGTCGACTGAACAGTACCGTCGGTCTTCATTACCTTAACGCGTCCACCGGCAGCGCCGACAGCTTCGCGGATAGCGCGCGCTGATGCGGCAGTTTTATTTGCGAAACGCTTGGTCGCGCGGGTCTTGCCGGTTTCAATCAGAACCCAGTCTTTTTTCTTCGCGTCCTGAGCCAGTGTGTAAGTCTTCGTAACAGCCATCGTGTTCTCCATTAAACTCGGCCGTGGGTCGCACCCCGGCTATACCGCGCTTTGCGATTGCTGAAGTCTTTACATGGAATGATTAACGAAATGAAACCGTGTTCAATAAAAAACCGAATTAAGTGTGATTACTTGAACACTGGATTGCGCTGATTTTCCAAACGGCTCAGTCCTGTCAAGTGCGCATACCGAGCAATTTTCTGACGTCTTCAGGCGTCGCTCCGTCCGCACGAAAGGCTTGGATAGACCGCGCATCATCCCGTTTTGCAAGGCGTTTCCCGGCTTCGTCGGTGATCAGACGATGGTGTCGGTACAGCGGTGTGGGTCGGCCAAACAACGCCTGCAATAACCGATGAATAAATGTCGCCGCGAATAAGTCTTGGCCTCGCGTTATGTGCGTAATTTGTTGGAAAGCGTCATCCAGTACCACCGAAAGATGATAACTCGCGGGTGTTTCCTTACGCGCCAGCACGATGTCGCCGCACGACTCAATCAGATAGCCGGGATCAAGATTGACCTTCTTGCGCTCGCCGTTCGGCCCCTTGCCCAGTTCTTTGAAGGACAGCTTTTTAACAATGCCCGCCCCGCCGACACTGGCCACCGCCTTACGCATATTCAGGCGCAGGGCATAGGGCGCGTGCGCCAGACGCGCTGCATCGACAGGAAGCGCGCGGCACGTTCCGGGATACGCCGGTCCATCCGGTCCCGTCGCTGATCCGTCATGGTGCGGGGCGCTCATCGCCGCATTGATTTCCTTGCGGGTGCAAAAGCACGGATAGATCAGGTCACGGACTTTCAGATCATCCAGCGCCGCTTGATACGCACCAAACCGCTCGGACTGGCGCAGCACCGGTTGCTCCCACGTGATGCCGAGCCACGCGAGATCGTCAAAAATCGCCGCCTCGTATTCGGGACGGGCGCGCGTTGTATCAATATCCTCGACCCGCACCAGAAATGTCCCGCCCGCGTCCCGCGCCGCCTCGAACGCGGTCAGCGCCGAATACGCATGGCCGAGATGAAGCAGTCCTGTGGGGCTGGGTGCAAAACGTTCGACATGATTGACCATCCTCCGGCTATAAAACGGGATGGAACATTCGACAACGCGCATCATCGAAACCGACGCCGATGTGACCGAGGGCATCACCGCACTGATTGCGTTGGAGCCGCGATTTAAAATCGCCGTTGATCAATCGGCGCCCATTCCCCTGCGGCGCAAGCCGCCCGGCTTTGCCGCGCTGTTACAAGCCATCGTCGGCCAGCAAATTTCCGTGGCGGCTGCGGCAGGTATCTGGGCGCGGGTCGAGGCGGCGCATGCCGTCACACCCGCCGCCGTTCTCGCGCTTGGCGACGATGACCTGCGCGCCTGCGGGTTGTCGCGCCCCAAGGTCAAATACGCCAAGGCGATTGCCGGGGCCGTCGAAACGGGCGCGCTCTGTTTCGATTTCTGCCGCGATGCACCTGTGGACGAGGCCATCGCCATGCTCACCGCAATCAACGGGATCGGGCCGTGGACTGCCGAGATCTATCTGATGTTCAGTGTCGGGCGCGCAGACATTTTTCCGGCCAAAGACCTCGCGCTTCAGGAATCCGCCAAGCTGCTCTTTGACCTGAATGGCAGACCCTCGGACCGTGAACTTGCCGCACTGGCCGCCGCGTGGTCCCCGTGGCGGGCGGTTGCTGCGCGCATTCTCTGGGCCTATTACCGGAGTGCGAAAGGGCGCGAGGGGGTCGGAATTTAAGGCTGTATCGGGCAAAGCGGGCGTCCGCTCTTGCGTTTTACCCCAGACTCGCCACATATAACCTACTAAACCGCAACACCTGTGTTTGCGGTGACGATAGGATTTTGAATGGCGAAAGAAGAAATTATCGAGATGGCGGGGACAGTTATGGAACTGCTTCCGAACGCGACGTTTCGCGTACAACTCGAAAACGAACATGAGATCATCGCTCATACAGCGGGCAAGATGCGGAAAAACCGTATTCGCGTGCTGGCTGGCGATAAGGTGTCGGTTGAAATGACCCCTTACGATCTGACCAAGGGCCGCATCACGTATCGCTTCAAGTGACGTGAGCCGCCAACGACTGATCCTCGCGAGCGCCTCGCCGCGCCGTGCGGACCTGCTGGCTCAGATCGGCGTGATACCCGATGACGTCGATCCGGCCAACATAGATGAGACCCCCTTCAAAGACGAACTGCCGCGCGTTTACGCCGCGCGCCTCGCGCAGTCCAAGGCCGAGGCCGTGGCAAAGCGTCATGCGCTGGGTTTAGTGCTGGCTGCTGATACCGTTGTCGCGGTCGGGCGGCGCATTCTTGACAAGCCGAGCGACGAGGCCGATGCGCGAAAGCACCTTGGCCTGCTGTCGGGTCGGCGTCATCGTGTCACCACCGCGCTCACGCTGATCCGCACCGATGACGGACGGGCATGGTCGCGCCTCGTCGAAACGCAGGTAAAGCTAAAGCGCCTCTCAGCGCCCGAAACAGACGCCTACATCCTCAGCGGCGAATGGCGCGGCAAGGCGGGCGGCTATGCCATTCAGGGGATCGCAGCGCGCTTCGTCCCGTGGATCGGCGGCAGCCATTCCAACGTGGTCGGATTGCCCCTGACCGAAACCGCCGGACTGCTCGAGGCCGCCGGCCTGACATGGGACTGGCCAAAGGCATGAAAGGCCGTTTGTTTCTCGCTGACGAAAACAACGGCCTGCGCCGCGCCGCACTGATCGTTGACGGCAGGTTGCAGGCACTCGAAATAGACGACACCCGAACCACCGCTCCGCGTTGGGGCAGCGTCTATCGGGCAAAAGTCACCGAACGGATGACCGCCATGGGCGCGGCCTTTGTCGATCTCGGCGGCGCACGCGGGTTTCTGCCCGAAGCAGGCGACATCCTTCCCGGCGCGCACGTCACTGTTCAGGTACGTCGCGAGCCCGAGGGGGAAAAGGCCGCACGCGTCTCGACCGATATTCAGATCGAACACCGGCTGGTGGTTCACACACCCGCGAAACCCGGAATAAACGTTTCAAAGAAAATCACCGACGCCGAAGAGCGGCGCATCCTCCGCGGGGCCTTGGGCGATCTGAATGGCGGATTTGTCATTCGCACCGCTGCCGAGGGAATGCTTGCCGACGACCTTCACGCCATCGCAAACGCGCTCGTTCTGCCCCCGCAACGCGACATCGGCCTTGTCCGCGCGGGTCCCGATGCACTCGGGCGCCTGCGCTTGCATTACGATGACGCACCGCTTGAGGACGACTTTGACCTCTCCGACATTGATGCCCAGATCGACGCGCTTCTATCCTCGCGGGCCGAATTGCCGGAGGGCGCATGGCTGACCATCGAACCGACCACGGCCCTTGTCGCGATTGACGTAAACACCGGTCAGGCGCGCGGCGGCGACGCTCTGCAACGGGTCAACCTCGCGGCGGCCGCCGAAATCCCGCGCCAGCTGCGCCTGCGCCATCTGGGCGGGGCCGTCGCAATCGACTTTGCCGGCGGACCAAAGGGCAAGGCCCGAAAGCGCCTCGAAGACACGGTTTCCGAGGCGCTACCGGTATTGGGATGGGGTCCGGCAGGCTGGATGGAACTTCAAACCCGCAAGCCGGGGCGCAGTCTCCCAGAACTTCTGGCGGGCCAACAATGATTTTTCGCGACGCTCTGCTTGCCGTCGCGCAAATGCCCGAACGGGGCATGCGCGGACCGCTGATCAAGGGTGTGCTGGCAACGCTCGCCGCCATGGTCGCACTCGGCGTCACAGTCGGCGCGTGGCTGTCCTCGTGGTTCAGCGGTTGGACAATTCCGTTCACGGGTATCGAGATCGGATCGGCAGGCGGCTGGCTTGCTGGCGCGGGCGCCTTCACGGCAATGATGTTTGCTTTCATTCCCGCTGCCGCTCTTGCCGTCGGCTTTTTTATCGACCCTGTGGCCGATGCCGTCGAACAAAAGCACTATCCCGATGCCCCGCCGCAAACCCCGCGCCCGCTCCGTTCGGATTTGATCATCGCGGCAAAGACGGCGGGCATCGCGTTACTGGTCAACATACCGCTGATCCCGTTCTACTTTCTGTTCCCGCCTCTGCCCGCGCTGGTAAACGGCTATCTGCTCGGGCGCGAGTACTTCACCATGGCGGCCCTGAGACAACTGCCGCCCGCCGAGGCAAAGGCGCTGCGCCGCCGCGCCGCCTTTACGATTTGGACGGCTGGCGCGTTGCTGGCTTTTATGGTCACGATCCCGTTTCTCAACCTGATTGCACCGGTCTTTGGCGCGGGCCTGATGACCCATGTTTATAACCGCGCTCGGCGACGCGCTAGCGCCTGACCCGCCTGCCTTCGCGGAACGCAATATAAAGCCCCGCACCGCAAATCAGTGCAATACCGATCCATGCCCACTGATCAGGCCGCTCGCCGAATATAAACAGGCTCCAGAACACCGACAGCGGGATCGCGATATACTCGAACGGCGCAACCAGCCCCGCCTCGGACACGCGATAGCCCTGCGAGATCATATACCCGCCGAAAGCGTTGAAGAACCCCACCGCACACATGATCGCCATATCGCCCGACGACGGCCATATCCACGCGCGCAACAGAAATTCCAGCGACGGGTTCCCCGTCCCCGCAAACCTCCCGTCACCGGCAATCAGCCAGAATGCGCTGCTGGCCAGTAAAAACATCAGCTGGATATAAAACGCCATCACCGACGCCTTTTCGGCCATCCCCAGCTTGCGCGTCATCATCTGCATGCACGAATAGGCAAAAGCGGCGACCAGCGGCAAAACCGCAGCATACTGAAAGGCCGCGCCACCGGGGCGGATGATGACGACCGCGCCCAGCAACCCGACCAGAACCGCCGTCATGCGCCGCCACCGGATTGTCTCGCCCAGCACCGGCACAGCAAGCAGGGTAATGATCAAAGGCGCGGTAAAAAACACGGCAACCGTCTCCGCCAACCCCATCGACGCCAGCGCGGTGAAAAAACACATATTCCCGACAACAATCGCAAACCCCCGCAGCATATGAAGCCGCCAGCGTTTGCTCATCAAACTGCGATAACCATCCTCCAACGGGACCAATACCGCGAGTGTTACGCAGATCGCCACTGCCGCGCGGATAAAGACAATCTGGTGCAGCGGGTATCCGCCGCTCAACCATTTGATCGCCATATCCTGCGTTGAGAAAATCGTCACGGCCCCGACGACGCACAATATCCCCAGCAAGTGCGGCGGCACGAGAGGCGGCTTATCCGCGCGCACATTATGTTCCGTCATCACACCTCACCTCCGCCTCCCTTAACGCAGTGTTGGGAGTTCGGCGCAAGTCCGTCAAAACGCGCTATGCGGGTATTTTCAGAAAGATTTCGGGTGTCGCATAGACATCTTTACAACGGAAACCGAAAACCTCACCTTCGCGTCAACATTAATCGGGAGGATACGCAATGGTATTCCGTACAGCACTCGCAGCGGCCACCGCCGTTGTCTTCAGCACGACGCTTTCTTTTGCCGCCGACCCAAGCGGGGTTTGGGCATCCGAAAAAAGCGACGAGGGCAAGTGGATCGACGTAACCATCGCGCCATGCGGCTCGCAGATGTGCGGAACGATCACCAAGGTCAACGGCGGCGGTGACACGTCGATCGAGGGCATGGTGATGATCAAGGGCATGAATCCGTACGGCGAGGGCCGCTGGGATGACGGTGAGATTTTCGCCGCCGACGACAAAAAATGGTACGACGGCAAAATGAAACTGATCTCGGACACCACGCTCGAAGTCTCAGGCTGCGTCGCCTTCGGCATCATTTGCCGCGGTCAAAGCTGGACCCGCCTGCAATAATTACCGGACAGCGGTGCTCAGCAGAGCGCCCGTCTCAATCGCATCGGCTGGTTCCACAGGATACTGGCCGGTGAAACACGCATCGCAAAATTGAGGCCGTGCATCGCTCCGGCCCGGCTCACCGCACGCGCGGTAAAGCCCGTCCGTCGAGACAAACGCGAGACTGTCCACACCGATATGATCGCGCATTTCCTCGATGGTCATGCGCGACGCGAGCAGCTTGCCGCGCTCGGGCGTATCCACCCCGTAAAAACACGGCCAGGCTGTCGGCGGCGAGGCAATGCGGAAGTGGACTTCCTTCGCTCCGGCATCGCGCACCATCTGCATAATCTTGATCGAGGTCGTCCCGCGCACGACGGAGTCGTCTACCAGCACAACCCGCTTACCCTCGACAATAGACCGGTTGACGTTCAGCTTCAGCTTAACGCCAAGGTTCCGGATATGATCTGTCGGCTCAATAAACGTGCGGCCTGTATACTGGTTGCGGATCACGCCAAAGGCAAAGGGGATACCGCTTTCCTGCGAAAACCCGATGGCCGCAGGCGTCCCGCTATCGGGGACGGGAACGACGACATCGGCATCAATCGGAGATTCTTTTGCCAGTTCCACGCCAATATCATGGCGGGTATCATAAACACTCAAACCGCCCTGACGACTGTCGGGCCGCGAGAAATAGACATATTCGAAAACACAAAACCGGCTTGGCTTGTCCTCAAAGGGGCGAAAGCTCTCAATTCCCTTATCAGAGATCATCACCATCTCGCCCGGCTCGATATCGCGCACATAGTCCGCGCCGATAATATCAAGCGCACAGGTTTCCGACGACAGCACATGCGCCTCGCCGAACTTGCCCAGCACCAGCGGGCGCACGCCGCGCGGATCGCGGACGCCGATCATCTTGGTCCGGGTCATCGACACAATAGAGAACGCACCCTCGACGGCACGCAGCGCCTCTTTCATCCGCTCGACAATGCCCCGCTGAACGGATCGCGCCATCAGGTGGACAATACATTCGGTGTCGGAGGATGACTGAAAGATCGACCCGCGCTGCACCAGATCACGCTTCAAAGCCGCCGCGTTGGTGATGTTACCGTTATGGGCAATGGCACACCCGCCGGGTTCAAATTCGGCAAAGATGGGCTGCACATCGCGCAGCGCCGTAATGCCCTTGGCTCCGGCTGTTGAATAGCGGTTGTGGCCGATGGCGTTCTTGCCGGGCAATCGCTCCAGCACCTCTTTCGAGGTAAACCTGTCACGGACGAGGCCGATACGGCGTTCGGTGAAAAACTGGGAAATCGCCGGATCGAACGAACAAATGCCCGCCGCCTCCTGCCCGCGATGCTGCAAAGCGTGAAGCCCGAGCGCAACCAGTGCGGACGCATCGCCTGCCTCCGCCCCGAAAACGCCGAATATCCCACATTCCTCGTGAAGCTTATCGTCGTCCCAAGGCGTCACAGGCAGGCCTCCTCAGCCAATCGTCGTTCAGGTTTCGGGCAAGGGTTCGGTCGGCTCCGTTCCCGCTTCGCGCCCCATGAAATCTTCGTAAGCGTCGGTCAGGAAAGGCGGCATTTCATCGGGAATGAATTCCGTCAGATAGGCGGCTGAGTCCTGAACCAGTTGACCGCCCTTCGACGCCTCGATCGCAGGCGACGAATATTCAGGCTCGACCAGTTGCTGATACCCGATCCACGTGACCGCGAGAATCAGAATACCCCGCGCCGCGCCGAACAGGAACCCGAAGCCCTTGTCGATGGCCCGCAGCGGAGAGTTCGCGATGATCCGCGCGATCAGCGATCCGATAATCGTAAAGATAACCAGCGCCACCACAAATGTTGCGGCCAGCGCGGCCCATTTCGTCCACTCGCCCAGATCTTTGAAATCCGCAATCAGAGGAACCATTTTCGGATAGAATTTCAAGGCTGCCAGAGCCGCGCCCAGCCAGACAACCAGTGTCATCGCTTCGCGCGTTATTCCACGCGCATAGGCAAAAATCGCAGACAGAAGAATCACGCCGAATACGGCGACATTCACAATCGTTGGGGTCAGTTCGAAATCCATGTCACACTATCTCCGCTTACACTCAATCGAAACGCGCGACGAGCGCACTCAGCTCGTCATAGGTTTCAACCGTCACACCCGCTTCGTCTTTGGCCTCTTCCGATGCCTTCGCCCTTTTCGGCGCGAACACCGTGTCAAAGCCCAGCTTCTCCGCCTCCCGCATCCTCGCCTCCGCCTGCGCGACGGGTCGGATCGCCCCCGAAAGACTGATCTCTCCATACATTGCCGCACGCGGCGGCGCAGCCTGATCCTTGTAGCTTGATATCAAAGCTGCCGCTACTGCCAGATCAGCCGCCGGTTCACTGATCCGCAACCCGCCGGCGACGTTCAGATAAACGTCGTAAGCGCCCAACGCCAGCCCGCACCGCGCCTCAAGGACCGCAAGCACCATAGCGAGGCGACCTGTGTCCCAACCGACAACCGCCCTGCGCGACGTACCAAGCGAAGATGGCGCGACAAGGGCTTGAATTTCCACAAGGACGGGCCGCGTTCCTTCGATTCCGGCAAAAACAACCGATCCGGGAGCGCGCTCGTCACGGTCTCCCAAAAACAGCGCCGACGGGTTCGTGACCTCGCTCAGCCCTGTACCGGTCATCTCAAAAACGCCGATCTCATCTGCCGGACCAAAGCGATTCTTTACGGTGCGCAGGATACGAAACTGGTGCCCGCGCTCGCCTTCGAAATAAAGAACAGTGTCCACCATATGCTCGACCACGCGCGGCCCGGCGATCTGACCGTCCTTGGTCACATGACCGACCAACAGCACCGCCACTTCTTTGCGTTTGGCAAAACTGGTCAGCTCGTGGGCGCACGCGCGGACCTGCGAGACAGACCCCGGCGCACTTTCCACCGCGTCCGACCACATCGTCTGAATCGAATCAATCACCACAAGATCGGGCTTTTCCGCATCCAGCGTCGTCAGAATATCCCGCAAGCTGGTTTCCGACGCCAGCAGAACCGGCGCATCGGCAAGGCCGAGCCGCTCGGCACGGTGGCGAATTTGGCCGCGCGCCTCCTCGCCGGAAACATAAATCGCCTTCGCCGCGTTTGCCGCAAATCCGGCGACAGCCTGCAACAGCAGTGTGGACTTGCCGATGCCCGGATCACCGCCCACCAGGATTGCAGCGCCGGGGGCAAGCCCGCCGCCGAGAACACGGTCGAACTCGCCGATGCCGCTGGAAATACGCGGCGGCACCGGTTCCGAGCCGGACAGCGGCGACAGCTCTACCTTGCGCCCGCGCGCAGCCCCCAAAGACTTGGACGGAGGGCCGGAGGCCGTCAGCCCCTTTTCCTCGACCAGCGTATTCCAGCCGCCGCAATCGCCGCATTGCCCGTTCCACTTGCGATGGGCGGTTCCGCAGGACTGACAGACATACTGAACGGTAGATTTAGCCATGCGAGACCTCCCCGCGCTTTAGCGCCCGCTCCGTCGCCCACGTCGCCCAGATCGACGCAAAAACCAATGCCGTAAACAGATGCAAGCCCCAGCGGATTTCAATGTCGCCGACACCGATCCCCTTGATCAGCACCACATACATCGCGATCAAGAAAACATCGGCCATCGACAGTTTGCCGACCGCGCTCAAGATCTTCAGCCACCGCTCGGGCTGTCCGAGCTGGCCGAACTGCGCGCCGAGCAGCAGAATTGTTTTCACGTAAGGCAGCAGGATCGCAAAAACCGCGACGACCACGGACAAAAACCAATCACTGCCCGCCAATTCCATCACGCCGCCGAGAATGGAAATCTGCTCACCGCCAAAAAGTGGCATCGCAAAACCGGCTTCCGCAAGGGGTGCAAGCCAAGCCACCGGAAACAAAACCAACAGCGCAATCGTAACGGCACGCACCAGCGTCACGGCTATTCCGCCACCGGTCCCGAGACCAGTGAAAGCACCTGCACGATAAGAAAGGCAAGCAGCGCCAACCCCAGCACAACGGCCAGAAAAGTATCAATCTTCGACCGCTCGGCACGGCCCCTCGCATGGGTCAAAAACGTCAGGAACAACAAGCCCAGCGCCGCCGGAACCGCGATGAACTCAAGGCCGGGGATAATCCCCAGCACCATCATCGGCACCAGAATAACCAGCGCCAGCCCCGGAAGCGCGCGAAAGAAGCGGCCACGCACGATCCACGAAATCGCACTCGCCAGCGCGCCGAAAACGCCACCAAGTATGCCGATAATCATAATATGGGCTGTGCCGAACCCGACGAGAAGGTCAAAGCTGCCGTCCAGTAAACCGCTCATCGCAATGCCTCGATAGGGCCATCGGCTCGGCCATGAATGAATTGCTCGACATAGGCGTTGCCGCACGTATCCAGATCACCGACCGGCCCCATCCACTGAATGACGCCCTCATGCAGCATCGCAACTTTATCCGCGATCTTGCG
>CALGNW010000096.1 GCA_937958345.1 uncultured Neomegalonema sp.
TCCCGCGCTTCCTGCCGCAGAATAAATTTCTGAATTTTCCCCGTTGATGTCTTCGGCAATTCTTTGAAGATCACAGTCTTCGGGCATTTAAAGCCGGCAAGGCTTTCGCGGCAAAAGGCGATGACATCAGCGTCACTTGCGCTCTCGCCCTCTTTCATTTCGACAAAGGCACACGGCGTCTCGCCCCATTTATCATCGGGCCGCGCCACCACCGCCGCCGCGACAACGCCGGGGAATTTGTAGAGGACCGCTTCAACCTCGACCGAAGAAATGTTCTCACCGCCCGAAATAATCACGTCTTTCAGCCGGTCGCGGATTTTCAGATATCCACCCGGATAAACCGCCGCCGCATCACCCGAATGGAACCAGCCGCCCTTAAAGGCCTCTTCGGTGGCCTCGGGGTTTTTAAAATAGCCCTTCATCACGGTATTACCGCGCAGCATAATTTCGCCTGACAGCTCACCGTCATGGGCAACGTCCGCGCCGGTTTCCATATCGACCGCCTTCGCGCCCTCCATCATCGCCATGCGCGGCCCCTGACGGCCCTTGATTTCCGCCTTTTCATCACCGGAAAGCCCGTCCCACTCGGCCTTCCAGTCGCATTGCGTGACATGACCATACGTCTCGGTCAGGCCATAGACATGCTGCACATCAACGCCCAGATCCGCCATTTTCGCGAGGACCGCAGGCGGCGGCGGTGCGCCCGCCGTAAAGGCATTGATGGTATGCGAGAAGTCGCGCTTGTCCTCCGCCGAAGCATTGATCAGCATACCCAGAACGATCGGCGCACCGCCGAAATACGCGGCTCCGTGATCGGCGGCGGCATCATAAATCGCTTTCGCCGTAATCGCGCGCGTGCACACCATCGTTCCCGCCTGCGCCGCCATCGCCCAGGCATGGCCCCAGCCGTTACAGTGAAACAGCGGCACGATGTAGACATAAACAGGGTGCTTGGGCAGCGGCCATCCCATGATCGTCCCTGTCGCCATCAGATACGCGCCGCGATGGTGCAGAACGACGCCCTTGGGCCGCCCCGTCGTGCCGGAGGTATAGTTGATCGCCAGCGCATCCCATTCGTCAGAGGGCATGCTCCAATCCCAGCCCGCATCACCGCGCGCGATGAAGTCTTCGTAGGTATACTCGCCCGACCGTTCGCCCTCGCCCGCACCAAGCACCGCCTGCGGATCGACAATATCAATCACTGCCGGAGCCTTGTCACCGAGGATTGCGAGCGCGGCCTTCATCACCTTGGAATACTGGGTATCGCAGAACACCAGTTTGGATTCGGAATGCTCGATGATGTAGGCGACGGTATCGGCATCCAGCCGCGTGTTGATCGAATTCAACACCGCGCCGCTCATATTGACGCCCCAGTGGGCCTCGATCATCTCGGGCGTGTTGGGGCATAGAAAACTAATCGTGTCATTGCGGGCGACGCCCAGTTGCGACAAGGCGTGACCCAGCTGAACACATCGGTCGTAAGTCTCGCGCCACGTTCTGCGCAATGTCCCGTGGATTATCGCGGTATGCTCGCCGTGAACCTCTGCCGCGCGGCGCAGGAAAGACAGCGGAGACAACGGCACATAGTTCGCGTCCGTCTTCGGAAATGCATCATAATCTTCGCGCGGCATCTCGGCCTCCCCGATCGTCTGCAACATACCCCGCGCTTCAACGCCCGGTGTCGGCCTAAAGTGGCGAAAAGAACCGAATGGTCAAGACACAGCGCGCTGCGCGATCAGGCCGAGAACGGTAAATCATGCACCACCGCCCGCCGCTGGCCGTCCGGCGTATCAACCCAAAGGGTGTTTCCGGCACGCCAATAATCACGCTCGACCATGCCAATCGCTACGTTGTTCTGAAAGTCCGGTGACCACACCGCAGAGGTAATTTGGCCCGCAAATTCACCGCCATCGGCAGTCAGCTGCCAAGGCTCGCGGCAACCCGGCACACGTTCGCCCTCGATCATCAAACCCCGGATCATCCGCATCGGGCCGTCGATCACGTACCGCATCAGTGCATCGCGCCCGACACAGCCAATCGACGTTTCGACATCGCAAAACTTGCCCAAACCGCATTCGAACGGCGTGTTCTCGCGTGTCATATCATTGCCGTAGGACAAGAGGCCGCTTTCGATCCGCTCGATCAGATTCGGCCCGCCGGGGCGGACATTCAAATCCGCGCCCTCGGCAAACAGCGCATCCCACAGCGGTTCGGCCAGCGCGCGGTCCTCAAGGTAAATCTCAAATCCGCCCTGCTTCGAATACCCCGACCGCGCGACGTAGATCGACTGCCCCTCGAAATACAGCCACAGCCCGCGAAAGAACCGGATCGTATGAACCTGCTCACCGAACACGCGCGCCATCAGCTCGTCGGCCTTCGGCCCCTGCACCGCAAGAATGTTCACATCGGGTTCGTCAATCTCAACCTCAAAGCGAAAGCCGTAGGCCAGCCCCTTCGCCCACAGCATGACATCGCTGTCCGCAATCGAGATCCAGAACCGGTCGTCGGCCAGCTTGATCGCGACCGGATCATTCAACATCCCGCCGCGCTCGTCGACGACGGGGATATAAAAGCACTGATCAATCTGCGCCTTGCTCAGATCGCGCGGAGTCATCAGCTGCACCAGCTTGTCTGCGTCGGGACCGCGAATTTCGATTTGCCGCTCGCAGGACACATCCCAAACCTGAACGTGCTGTTTAAGGTGCGCGCAGTCTTCTTCGACCGACTCCGTCACCGTTGGCAACAGCATGTGGTTATAGACGGTGTAGGCCTTGACCCCCGCCGCCTCAAGCCGCGCAGTATAAGGAGTTCCGCGCAGACGGCGGGAGATAGAAAGCTGAACCATCGTATGTCTCGCTAAAGGCGCTGGTCAGTTATGCCAGTCGATCTGCATTAATTCGGCGCTTTTGTTCTCAAAGTTCCACACCCGTCCGAAATCACGGATACGGCTTTTCAAACCTTTGGCGAGCGTCACATCCGCGCCCATCCAATACTGTGTATTTTTCAGCATCACGTCTTCATCCGGCGATCCGCCGGGGATCGGCGCAACCTGGCCGTTGAGAATGCCGGGGATCGTCACGATGCGGGTTTTACCCTCGGTTTCGTAGATCACCTCTTCACGCCGCGCGCCGAGGAATTCGCTCACCAGCAGCTTAAGAACACCCGTCGTGCCGCCAGCCTGACCCGAGAATATCTGCATCAGCGCCTTGTATTGCGGTTCAGACGACCGCTCGTCCATATACGCCGCCGCCTTCCAATCGCCCTCGCCCATCTTACCCGGAATATCCAACAGCAAAGCGACGTTCAGGCCGTTCAGCTTTGTGCGCCCGAAATGTCCCTCGTCAATCCGAACCGCCATCCAGGCGTGACAGAACCCGTGCGTCGGAGGGTGCTGGCCCAGCGACACGACGCAGGGGCAGAACACATCACATGAACAGTTCAGAGCCAACTCGCCCTTAATCTGCCATGACGGCGGCTTGGCCGGTGCTTTGGCCTTCGATGTCTTCGGCTTGGTTTTCGTCGCGGCACGGGCCATGGGCTTTATCCTCTAGTTTTCTTTTGCGGCGTCGGTTTCGTCAGTCTCGTCACTGTCATCAGCCAGAGCTTCGCCCTCGCCGACCTTCTCGAAGTAAATATCGGCACATCCCCGCACATTCGTATTCACGTGCGACAGCGCCAGCGCGCC
>CALGNW010000097.1 GCA_937958345.1 uncultured Neomegalonema sp.
CGGATCAGCCAATCGATCACTTGATGGTATTCCTCGGGCGGCTCGTCTTCGGCGTCCGAAACAACAATCGTAGCCCGCGCTTTTGCCATCGTACCCTCTGGATTGATTTCGGGTACTTTACACGGTTTTCGTCGCTTGCAATCCCCCGCCGTCCCCGCTAAACACGCGCTTCCTCCCGATACATCAGTA
This sequence comes from uncultured Neomegalonema sp., assembly GCA_937958345.1. GTDB lineage: Bacteria > Pseudomonadota > Alphaproteobacteria > Rhodobacterales > Rhodobacteraceae > JAHDDY01. Next base: position 190 of record CALGNW010000097.1, read on the forward strand.
ACGGGCCACTCGTGCGTGGGATGGGGGGAGCATTCGCCCCCACGCTTTGAAGCCGTTGCAATTAAAGGACTTAATATGCCTCTATACGAGCATATCATGATCGCACGTCAGGATATTTCCGGTGCACAGGCCGAAGGCCTGATCGAAGAATTTACCAATATCATTACTGAAAACGGCGGGTCGGTCGTTTCTCACGAGTATTGGGGCGTGCGCCCGATGGCGTACAAGATCAACAAAAACCGCAAAGGCCACTACGCCATGCTGCGCCTCGACGCACCATCGGCAGCGGTTCAGGAGATGGAGCGCCTGCAGCGTCTGCATGAAGACGTGATGCGCGCCGTCAGTTTCCGCGTTACCGAGCATGAAGAAGGCCCAAGCGCCATTCTCCAGAACAAGTCGGGTCGTGATGACCGCCGCGGTGGCCGTGGCCGCGATGACCGTGGTCCTCGTGAAGATCGCGGGCCGCGCGAAGATCGCCCTCGCCGCGACGATGCACCGGCGGCTGATGCTGCTCCTGCTGCAGCACCCGCACCAGAAAAAACGGAGGAATAAACCATGGCTGGACCCGCTAAACGCCCGTTCTTCCGCCGCCGCAAATCCTGCCCGTTCTCGGGCACTAACGCGCCGAAGATCGACTACAAGGACGTCAAACTGCTGCAACGCTTTATCTCTGAGCGCGGCAAGATCGTCCCTTCCCGTATCACCGCAGTATCGGCAAAGAAGCAGCGTGAACTCGCCCGTGCGATCAAACGCGCCCGCTTCCTCGCTCTGATGCCATACGCGATTAAGTAAGGAGAGCCGACATGGAAGTTATCCTGCTAGAACGCGTCGATAAGCTTGGCAACATGGGCGAAGTTGTTTCTGTCAAAGCTGGCTTTGGACGTAACTTTTTGCTCCCTCAGGGCAAAGCCCTGCGCTCCAACAAGGCAAACCTTGCCAAGTTTGAAGCACAGCGCGCCGCTCTCGAGGCCCGCAATGCGGAACTGCGCGGCGAAGCGCAGACCGAGGCTAACAAGATCGACGGACACAAATTTGTCGTCATCCGTCAGGCATCGGAAACCGGCGCACTTTATGGTTCGGTTTCGACCCGCGACGTGGCCGATCAGCTTAAAGCCGAGGGCTTCACGATCGAGCGCAAGCAGATCCAGCTTGAGCAGCCAATCAAGGAACTCGGCCTGCATGAAATCGTGGTAACACTTCACCCCGAAGTCACGACGACCGTTGTTGCTAACGTCGCCCGCTCCGCCGAGGAAGCCGAACTTCAGGCCGACGGCAGATCAATCGCGGATATGCGCGCTGAAGAAGAAGCCGCCGAATCGGCTGAATTCGACGTTCAATCGCTGTTTGATGAGGACGCCGACATCGGCGAAGACATCCGCAACGCGAAGCGTGACGATGAAGAAGCACCGCAAACAGGTGAAGAAGAAGACCCGCAAACCTGATCGTCCCTTTCCAGAACTAAAAAAAGCCGCCGGAGCAATCCGGCGGCTTTTTTTTGTTAAATGACAGGGCGCTCATTAAGCAGGGCCAATTCACCCGCGACGACGTTTCCGCTCGCGTCCGCCACGCGCACCTTCAGGCCCGCCGCCCTCGGCTTTATTCGCTTTGATCCATTCCGCACCCGACGCATCGTTGTCGAGCAAGAAGTTCGCCGCGCGGATTGATTCCATTTCCTTGCCGGACTGAGGTTTGGTGCTGCCCATACCCATCAGTTTGACGAAGGTTTCGGGGTCCATATCGTCGGGAATGATGATCCCCGCCTCTGCCAGTGCAGCTTTTTTCTCGTCGATTTTCTTCTGTGATACCGCCAACTGCACGGGATTCATAATCGCAGAAGTCATTCCCGCGCCCGCAGCCATTGCGAGAAAGGCATTGTTGACGCCGTGGCGGTTCGGCAATCCGAAGCTGATATTCGACGCGCCGCAGGTCGTGTTCACCCCAAGCTCTTCGCGCAAGCGCCGGACCAGCGAGAACACCTGTAATCCTGCCGTGCCCATCGCGCCAATCGGCATTACGAGTGGATCAACGACGATATCTTCAGGCTTGATCCCGAAATCAGCCGCGCGCTCAACGATCTTCTTCGCCACAGCAAAACGTACATCCGGGTCTTCAGAGATACCGGTATCATCGTTGGAAATCGCCACTACAGGCACATTATATTTCTTCACCAGCGGCAAAACAAGTTCGAGCCTGTCCTCCTCGCCGGTAACCGAATTCAACAACGGACGACCTTCGGCGGCCTCCAACCCGTTCTCAAGCGCACCGGGAACCGAGCTGTCGATACACAGGGGCGCATCCACCAAAGCCTGCACCCGCGAAACCAATTCGCGCATCAGCGGAGGCTCGACAAAGTTGTTGTCGGCATAGCGCGGATCTTCGGCCATCTTGTTAGAGAACACAGCGCCGGAATTAATATCGAGCACGGTCGCACCCGCGGCTACCTGGGCGAGTGCATCGGCTTCCACGGTCGAGAAGTCACCCTGCTCCAGCTCGGCGGCAAGCTTTTTACGACCCGTCGGATTGATCCGCTCACCGATCACGCAAAAGGGTTGATCAAACCCGATGACAACAGTCTTCGTCTTCGACTCGATAACGGTACGGGTCATGCGATACTTCCAATCTTTATAACAGTAGCTGCCCAATCCTCAGCCAAGCCGATCTTGTCTGAGCGGCAATCGAACGGGGAGAGGCTTAAACTTCGCGCGCTTCGTTAATCCATTCGGCTGATTTGCCGATACCGCCGAGCGGAAAGAAATGGACATGCGAAATATTAAAGTCGGGATTCGCTGCCTTATGCAAAGCCAGGTCGGTCACGAACTCATCCGGTTTGAAGGGGAGCAGCAACTTCGTTGCGTCTTTCGCGCGCTTTTGCAGCACACGCAGCGAAGGCCCGACACCGCAAGCAATCGCGAATTTGATCATTGTTTGCAGCTTCGCAGGACCGGCGACACCAATATGGATTGGTATATCGATACCCTCGGCACGGAGCCTATCGGCCCATTCGATCACAGGTCCGGCCTCGAAACAAAACTGTGTCGCCAGAGCCATCTGCGCGTCGGTTCGTTCTGAAAACGCCTGCTTCCAGCGCAAAGCGTCCATGACGTTTGCATCTGAACCGTCGGGATCAATGTCCTTGTTACCTTCCGGATGACCCGCAACATGCAGTCGTTTAAAGCCCTTCTTATCAAATAGCCCTGTTTCGATCAGGTCCATCGAAGACGACAGGGCGCCATGAGGTTTATCGACACCGCCAGCCAAAAGCAGAGCCTGATCGACACCTGCCTCGCCCTGATAGCGGTCTATCCAGTCCTCCAGCACTGTGGCATCCGAAATGATGCGTGCGGGAAAATGTGGCATCACTTCAAACCCGTCATCGGCAAGCCTTTTTGCCGTCGCGACCATCTCATCAATCGGCGTACCCTCGATGTGCGCGATGTAGACCCGCGTACCCGGAGCAAGAATCGCCTTAAAGTCTTCGACCTTTGCTGCCGTCCTCGGCATGACTTCGATCGAGCAGTCTTTGAGGAATGCGCGAACAGCCATCCGATCAGAGGCAGGCGCTCTAACCGGCGTTTTGGTCTTACCAAACAGAGATGCAAGTACACCCATCAGTCTATCCTTCATTTTTCAGCATGACCGCCAGCTTCGATCAGCGCACGTAAAGCATCTTTGTCAAAGACCTCTTCAAGCTTCGCGGCCTCGGCATCCGCGATGGCCTCTAGATCACTTCCTTCAACTTCCACCGGATCAGCGCGGCGCCAGTCTTCAAGATAAGCGTCCGAACTGGCCGCCCCCGATTTCATCGCTGCTCGGTCAATAGCCTGCTCGAACCGCTCTGAAAGCTGACGCTTCGCGTTCTTACGTCCGGCCTTAACGATGACCTGAGCGGGCATGTCCCGCCAATAAACAACCGTGACCAAAGCCATAGAGTCACTCTCCTTATTTCTTTCCGCAGCGTTACTTCGACGGCAACGACGCCGCGCGCCATGCGCGACTTCGCAGACAGCAATTCCGACACCGCAGAAACGCGTTTCATATTTCCCTTAGGTGAACAATATACACTATTGCTATATAAAGAAATCTCTATATCGTAATCATATCCAAAATCAGAGAAGACAGATGTCAAGCAACTCAAACGTACCAGCTCTCGAATTGTCGTTCGAAGTCTTTCCCGCTACATCGGAAGTTTCGCAGGCGGGACTGGCGAAGGCCGTCTCAACGCTCTCGCGTCTCTCTCCGCGGTTTATCTCGGTCACTCACGGCGCAGATGGCAGCAATCAGAACCGCACTCTGGAAACGATTGATTCTTTGCGGATCGCCAATCCGGACCTCGGTTTGGCAGGCCACCTCACATCGCGCGCCGGTTCAAAGGGCGAGACTCTGGCGGCAGCGGAAGATTACGAAGCGGCCGGCGCGCGCTGGGTAGTGGCGTTGCGCGGCGATGCAGCAGAAGGGGCCGGAGCAGAATATCAGCCGCACCCACACGGGTTTCAATCGGCTCCCGAGCTTGTCGCTGGCATTAGAGAGCGCACGGGCCTGCGCATCGCTGTTGCCGGTTACCCCGAGGCGCATCCTGACTCGCGCGGTAAAACAAGTGATATGGAGCATCTGAAGCGCAAAGTTGACGCCGGCGCGGACGCTATAATCACGCAGTTTTTCTTCAATAATGACGACTTTTACCGCTTCGTCGATACATGCCGCGCCTCGGGTATCGACACGCCGATCATTCCCGGAATCATGCCCATCGGCAAGTTCAGCAGCATTGCGCGGTTTGCACAACGCTGTGGGGCGAGCATACCTGACCGTTTGGCTGATCGTTTCGAAAAGGCGGAACAGCGTGGGGCGGCGTATGAACTGGCATTGGCAGTGTGTGCCGGACAATGTGACGGCTTACGCGAACAAGGGGTACGGGCGTTTCATTTTTACACGCTGAACCGCTCGGATCTGACCATGGGTGTTTGTCAGGCTCTCGGCATTGACCCGAAGCACCCGATTGATGGCGAACATGTTAACATTCATGGCAGCAAGAATAAGGTGACTGTCTCCGCATGAGGCTTCACGCCGTCCAATCGCCCTGTTAGTGTCGCGGGCAGGCAGGCGATCCGAGAGGCATAGAACTTTGACGGCACCGCGCGACATTCCGTCCGTTCAGGCATCTCTGCGCGAGCCAAAACCCGGGAAACAGGGCGGTGGACCCGAGCGAGGTGTGCGTAAATCGCAGGCCTCTCACAGAGGCGACCGAAACCATGTTTACGCAGCTTTGGACCTCGGGACAAATAATTGCCGGCTGATGATCGCACGGCCCGATGGCGAGAGCTTTAAGGTTGTCGACGCATTTTCGCGTGTCGTTCGCTTGGGAGAGGGGGTCGAGGAAACCAACACCCTCTCGCCCGCCGCCATGGACCGTGCAGTCGCCGCCTTGAAAATCTGCGCGGACAAAATGGCCAAACGCCGTGTCACGCGGGCACGGGCGATTGCCACCGAAGCCTGCCGAAGAGCGGTCAATGGTGCAGAATTTGTCGAGCGGGTAAGCCGTGAAACCGGACTGCATCTCGACGTAATCGGAGCGGGAGACGAGGCACGTTTAGCGGTCGCGGGTTGTGCCCCGCTTTTTGATACATCACGCGATTGTCTTTTGGTGTTCGACATCGGCGGCGGCAGCACCGAAATCGTCTGGATTGATCTCGCGCATACTCCGAAAGAACGCAGGCGTGACATCTTACTCGGGGCTGCCCCTAAAAGTGTCGATAAAGCAAAGATTGATGAGGAAGTTCGTATTTTAGCGGAGAGCGCGCGCTGGACGTCTTTGCCTGTAGGCGTTGTTACGCTTGCTGAGAAATTTAAGAGCATCAACAACGAACGCGACCGCTTTGACGCGATGCGCGGTTTCACCAACACGTTGATTGCGCCCTTTGCAGCCGATGGTGCTGGTGCGACCCCTGACCGACTGAAACGGATGCAACTGCTCGGTACTTCGGGAACAATTACAACGCTTGCGGGCGTCCATTTGGATTTGCCGCGATATAACCGGGTTAAAGTTGACGGCCTTTGGATGGCGCGAACCGATTTGACCAACGTGATAGAACGACTCATCGGAATGGATCACGCAGAACGCGCCATTATCCCCTGCATCGGCGACGACCGCGCAGAACTGGTGATTTCCGGCTCATCCATCCTCAGCGCGATCATTGACCACTGGCCGACCGAGCAACTGCGCGTTGCCGACCGTGGGCTGCGTGAAGGTCTGCTGTACGGTTTGATGAATCGCGACGGCGCCGTTCAGAACAAGCAAAGAAAATGACAGAGAAAAAAGGCGACTCTGGTCGCGGACAAAGACATCTGCGGACGCGTGTTAAAACGGCGCGTGGCCGCAAATTGTCGTCGACCCTATGGCTCGACCGCCAGCTCAATGATCCCTACGTCAAGCGTGCGGTCGCAGATAACCTGCGTGCAAGAGCTGCCTACAAGCTGATTGAAATAGATGACAAATTCAATCTTCTAAAGCCGGGTATGCGCGTGGTTGATCTCGGCTCGGCGCCGGGAGGGTGGTCAATCGTCGCCGTTGACCGGGTGAACGCCACCGGTGCCAAAAAAGGCAAGGCTCAAGGATTTGTGCTCGGAATTGACCTTCAGGAAGTCGCCGCAATCGACGGCGCGCCGCAGATCCAGCTCGATTTCATGGATGAGGGCGCAGACGATATTGTCAAAGAGGCGCTCGCCGGAAACGCCGACATCGTCCTGTCTGATATGGCCGCCAAAGCGACAGGGCACAAAGCGACCGATCACTTGCGCATCGTCGCCCTCTGCGAAGCAGCCGCGCTTTTTGCAACTGAAACCCTAAGCGAAGGGGGCGCTTTCGTCGCCAAAGTCCTGCAGGGCGGTGCGGACGGCGAATTGGTGACGAACCTGAAACGAAATTTCAAAACCGTCCGGCACTTTAAACCACCTGCGAGCCGTTCAGATAGTTCGGAAATGTATTTGGTTGCGACAGGATTTCGCGGCAACCCAACCTAGGCGGGACTTTTTACCGCGCACTGACATCCGCGTGGGGTGCTTGCGCGGGCGGGGAATAAAGCCTAAATATATCCCGACAGAAACGCTGGGAAATTAGATTGGCTGTGGCAACTCCCCGACTATCACTAGAGGGCTTGCACAAAACGTATGGAACCGCCGCTGCGGTATCCGACGTTTCGCTATCTGTGGCGGCTGGTGAAGTCGTGTGTCTGCTTGGTCCCTCAGGGTGCGGAAAATCAACGACTTTGAGGATCGCAGCGGGTGTCGAGCAGCAGGATCGCGGTTCTGTAACGATAGATGGCGATGCCGTATCGGACGTGAAACGTCACCATCCCCCCGAAAAACGGTCTGTCGGATTGATGTTTCAGGACTTCGCCCTGTTTCCTCATCTCACCGTTTCTAGGAATGTCTCGTTCGGTTTACGAAGAGCCGATCGTGCTTCACGTGATCGAATTGCGCTCGAATACCTCGAACGGGTAGGCATGCATGGCCATGCCGAGAAGTTTCCCCATGAACTTTCCGGCGGCGAGCAGCAGCGCGTCGCCCTCGCCCGCGCATTAGCCCCGCGTCCCCGTGTGATGCTGATGGACGAACCATTTTCAGGGCTGGACAACCGCTTGCGGGACGATGTTCGCGATACGGCTCTGGCGGTCCTGAAGGACGAGGGCGCGGCGGTTCTGCTGGTTACTCACGACCCCGAGGAAGCCCTGAGAATGGCTGACCGGATCGCACTCATGCGGGCAGGCAGGATCGTTCAGATCGGGGCTCCCTATCATATCTATAATAATCCGGTTGATCGGACGACCGCCGCGTTTTTCAGTGATCTCAACGTGATCCACGGAGAAGTTAAGTCACGGCAGACAAATACGCCGTTCGGATTATTCCTGACCCCCGGTTTGGTCGACGGAGCAGATGTTGAGATTATCGTGCGGCCTCAACACCTTAAAATCGAACTGGACGAGGGCGAGGTGCCCAAACCGAGCATTAAAACGGGTGTCCCTGCCCCCGGAACCGTCACCCGCGCCCGCTTTATGGGGCCGGGCAGCTTGATCGAGGTGCAGATGGAGCACGATGCATCAATCCTCCGTGCGACGCTTCCGGGTGTCTTTACACCCGAGCCGGGGACGCGTGTGTGGCTCTCCCTGCGGCGGGAATCCTGCTTTTTATTCCCCTGTGCGAACCAGTCCAGGGTTGTCTCGCCCTATGAAGCACAGGTCATCAGGGTCGAGCAGAGAGCTTCGGGCCGCCCTAACGGAGCGCATCACGGAAATTGACAGCGTAAACTAGCAATCTAAGCGATTTCCCTTTCGCAGAGCGGCCTCATTTCCTATGTATCGTTGATGAACTTCCAGCCGACTTGGGTTAACGGGTCCGGCGCGAATATGAATTGAAGGAGAACGAGATGGGCGGAATCAGCATTTGGCAGCTTGCCATTGTGGGAATTCTCGTGGTGCTCTTGTTCGGGCGCGGTAAAATATCCGAGCTTATGGGCGATGTTGCCAAAGGCATTAAGAGCTTCAAAAAGGGCATGAAGGACGATGACGTTGTGACCGCTGAAGCGGGAACCGACGGCAAAATTTCGTCCGCACAGCCCGATCCGATCGACGTTACCCCTAAAAAAGAGAACGAAAGCGCGTAAAGCGTAACTCTTTCAGACAGGGAACGACAAATGTTCGGCAATTTCAGTATGCCAGAACTGCTCATCGTCGGCGCTTTGGCGTTGATTGTGATTGGCCCCAAAGACCTCCCCCGCATGATGCGGACGGTCGGAAAATTTGTGGGTCAGGCGCGCGGCATGGCGCGAGAGTTCCAGCGGTCGATGGACGATGCTGCACGCGAAGTGGACTTGGCTGAATTCAAAGAGGCCCGGGCTCTGCTGGACAAAAAAGCGGACACCAGCGCGCTGTCCGACACGCTGAATAAAACAATCGGTTTGGACGATCCAGATGAAGAGCCGAAGCCTTCAAAACCGGCGATGAATGCAAAGGAAATGGCCGAAGCATCAAAGAGCTTTGGAAGCGAGGCAAAGGCGGAAGTGGAAGCGTCAAAGCCGCCCTCCTCTCCGACAAAAGTCGCATCACCGGTTGCGACCGCCGATCCTGAAACAGCAAAAGCAAATCAGGGATAATCCCGCGCTATGACCACCGATGATATTGACGCCTCAAAGGCTCCATTGATCGAGCACCTCGCGGAGCTGCGCGGCAGATTGATGAAGTGTATCATCGCGCTGGCGGCCGGCTTGATATTTTGTCTGTACTTTCAAGACCAAGTCGTCGCGTTTCTTTCCCGGCCACTGCTATCAATTCGCCCGGATGCAGAACTTCTGGTTCTATCTCCTCAGGAATACTTTTTCACGGTTATCAACATCGGCTTGTGGGGGGGCTTCTTCCTCGCATTCCCGTTCATCGCATCACAAATCTGGGGCTTTATCGCGCCCGGCCTCTATTCGAATGAGAAAGGGGCTTTCCTTCCGTTTCTTGTCGCGACCCCCTTTCTTTTTATCCTCGGCGCATCGCTGGCGTATTTTGTCGTCATTCCACTTGCGCTCGACTGGCTGATCGGCTTCGCGGAAGGGTCTGATGAGATTAAGGTCTCCAGTACCTACTCGGTAAAGCAATTCCTCGGGTTTACGAAAACGCTGCTTTTCGGGTTCGGCATTTGCTTCCAGTTACCCGTCCTCCTTACGTTGCTCGGTCGGGTCGGAATTGTAACGTCCGAACAGCTTGCGAATTCCAGAAAGTACGCAATCGTCGGGATCGCTTTTGCGGCCATGCTGCTGACGCCGCCGGATCCGATCAGTCAGCTTGCTCTGGGTATCCCGACCTATCTTCTTTATGAAATCTCGATCCACATCGTTCGTATATTTGAGAAGAAAGAGGCGCAGCGACGCAAGGATCTCGGTTTGGATGACGAAGACGACGAGGAAGACGACCTGTGACCGACAACCCGATGGAGCGCATTGCAAACGCCCTCGAACGGATTAGCCCGCCGCCTGCACCCGCGCCGGATTTTGATATTGCCGACGCGTTTGTCTGGCATCCCGGCGCACTGGCGGCGCAGGACGAGTTGACACCGGTTACCAAAGTCAATCGCGTTGATATCACCCTACTGCAGGGGATAGACCGAGCGCGGCGAACACTGATCGAAAACACTGAACGGTTTGCTAAGGGTTTCCCGGCGAATAACGCGTTGCTTTGGGGTTCCCGCGGTATGGGAAAGTCTTCTCTGGTCAAGGCGGCACACGCAAAAATCAACGAGGGCCCAAACCGGCTAATGCTTGTCGAGGTTCTGCGTGACGACATTCCGACGATGGGGCGGTTGTTGAAAATCGTCCGTTCAAACCCCGAACGCCGCTTCGTTTTGTTTTGTGATGATCTCAGCTTCGATAAAGACGATGCACATTACAAATCGCTGAAGGCCGCATTGGATGGCGGTGTTGAGGGCCGCCCCGAGAATGCTCTCTTTTATGCAACATCGAATCGTCGTCACCTGATGCCTCGCGACATGATCGAGAACGAGCGTCAAACCGCCATCAACCCGACGGAAGCAACCGAAGAAAAGGTCTCTCTCTCCGACCGCTTCGGGCTTTGGCTCGGCTTCCACGCATGCGATCAATCCCAATACCTGGAAATGATCCGCGGGTACTGCGACGCCTACGAGATTGAAATTTCCGACGACGAACTGCGTGCTGAAGCGATTGAATGGCGTCAGACGAGAGGTTCAGTCTCAGGCAGAGTCGCTTGGCAATTTGTTCAGGACCTTGCAGGTCGTCGCGGCGTCGCACTGGATTAAAACGCAACACAAAGAAAAAGGGGCTATCTGCCCCTTTTTCATATCTCATTTAAAGCATGCACTTAGCCGCGGAGGTTACTCAACACGTCAGCGATACCGGCGTCAGCGTCACGCAACTCAAACCGTACGCGATGATCCCGGCTCGCTTGACCGATCATATCTCCCTGAGAGACGCGGTCGTCGGGCCGGACGGATGAATAATCCAACCCAACAGTCAGGCTACGCCAACCGTTATCGTGCTCGATAACAACCATCACACCCATCTCACCGCGCTCGACATGGACGACTTTACCGGCGGCAGAGGCAGCAACGCGCGCATTCAATGCAGCGTCAATTTCTACCTGCCCGCCATCGAGACGATAGACTTCACCGTGGACCGGCCACGAAAACTCCGCCGGATCACCGCTGGTTGTCGCCCGGCGGGTTGGGATAGAAGCGCGCTGGATCGGCATGCTTTCTGTAATTGTGTCGATAAATGCAGCATCAACAACCGGCACAGTCGCGCCGCCAATGACCGAGCTTTCAGCCATGACACCGTCCACTTCGACGGCAGCCAGCGACACGTTTTCATACTCCAGCCCCTGAGTCGAAGAGGCCGGGCGAGGCGGCAAGATAAGCCGTTGTCCGATATAAATTTTGGCCTCAGGAGTGAATCCGTTTTCGAAAGCCAACGCCTCCGGTGTGGTCCCCACCCGCTGGGCGATTGTCAGAAACGTGTCGCCGCGCTTGATTTCATAGGTGCTCGCCTCGCGTTCGCTGGCCCGGTCAATGGCTTGCGCTTCCAAAGGCGGCAGTGTTGGTGAGGCCGGCAAGGATGCAAACTGAGGCAGGGGCGTGGGCGTGGGTGCTTGGACCATGCCCTGACCCGGCATTTCCAACTCGGGCCAGACGCCGGGGCGCAGCAATTCGTAAGGTCGCGGGTATTCCGCCGACGCATTCGGAACGGTCCCTCCACCACCGAGCCGTAGCTGCGGCGAAGGAACAACTGACGGGGCGGGCAGTCGAACCCGTTGCGGCGCCTGCTCCAACAGTTCACGTGCCGCGTCAGTAAATGCACTGTCAGGACCGGCACGCAGAACAGGCTGCGTTCTCGGCGTCTGCTCAGCGACACGCGGTGTCGCGAGGAATGGCAGCGGTTGCTGGCTAATCTCAGCACGCGCTGGCGGCTGAACCGACTGCGGCGCTGGTTCCGGTGCTGCAGGCGCAGCACCATATCGGGGAGCATCCCATGCATCATAGCGCCCGCGATATTCAGAAGCGGATGGTACTTGAGGCGCTGGTGCAGCTAGCGCAGCTTGGTCTTCCAACGGGGTCGTGTAATCGCCTGCAATCGCTTCAAGATCACGATTAAGTTGCACGGGAACCGACGGAACAGTCAGCGGCGCTAGCGCGACCTCTTCGATAACCGTGCGTCGAGGCTCCACCGGCGGAGCGGGTGCGACCGGCTGGCGCGTGATTTCTACCGCAACCGGCTCAACGGTCGTCGGCTCGAACGCGTCTGGCTGATTTTGAGTTAGCGGCTCGAAAGGAGCGATATCCAACAACGACTCGGCTTCAGCAAATGGCGCAGGTGATCCCAGCGGCCCGGTGTCGATAAACGCGCGATCAACCGATTGAATTTCGGATTGGAACTGGGGCGAAGCTAGCAATTGCTGTTGCTGGAAGACCGGCGAAGATGCGACCGGAGCATATTGCGGGATGCTCTGCTGTTGGTCCAGAATTCCAAAGGTATCAAACCCGCCGCCTGCATACCCGAGCGAGGCTACCTGATTCTGCGGTACATCGACAGCCGCGAATTGCGATGTCGGCTGGTACTGCGCAGCGTCAGGAAATGACTGGGGACCGTACAGCGATGTCGACTGATAAACGGGCTGCCCGGTGACGGGACTATACGCCTGGGCTGTTTGGCTAGAACCGCCATTACTGCCGCTCAGGTCGACCGTCGCGAAGGAAGCGGGCTGTGAGCATGCGGCCAACATCGAGACAAGCGCGAGCGCGCTGGCAGATTCGAGGATTGTCCGTGAAGAATTGGGGCGCAGCATAGGGCGGCCTTTCGTGGCGTTTTCCATACGCCGTATTTGGCCGCTTCATGCCTAATACACCGTTAACAAAGGTGTATGCTGATGATATTTGCCTGATCCCGTCATTGTGCGCACCGGCCCAAAAGTCCTAACGGGCTATAGCCCGCGTGTTGTCTCGCGCATTATCATATCGCGGTAGCCAGTACGCAGCCTTTGCACCATTGGTCCGGGAATCGCCGGAACCGCACCCAGCGGATCACCCAGAGTTCGGGAATCAACGGAACGCACAGGCGATACCCCTGCAAAAGTGCCGGTCACAAACGCTTCTTCCGAGCCGTAAACATCCGTAAGCGAGAAATTTTTCTCGCGGACCACGATGCCCTCTTGTTCGCATAACCGGATAATATTTCCGCGCGTGATGCCCCCAAGACAATAGTCGCCGCTTGACGTCCAAACTTCGCCGCGCCGGACGATAAAAAAATGTGTTGAGTTACAAGTCGCTACAAACCCCTGCGGGTCCAGCATCAATGCCTCATCCGCCCCTGCCTTCGCTGCCTGAATGCAGGCTTGAATACAGTTCAATTTTGAGTGCGAGTTCAGCTTTTGATCCTGCTGATCCGGCCCCGTGCGCCGGAATGCAGACGTAAACAGCGTTATGCCGCGATCATCCACCGATGCGGTTTTATACTCAGGTATAATAATGATCGTGGGGGGCGAGATCGTTACGCGTGGGTCCTGATACGGCGTCGCCTTGATCCCGCGCGACATCATCAGCCTGATATGGACACCTTCGGTCATTCCGTTCGCATCAACGCAGGCAAACAGCCTCTTCACCAGTTGATCCGGCGTCACGTCCATTTCAAAATCTAAGGTGCGCGCCCCCTCGTAAAGCCGCGTCAGATGCGCCCGGAGGAACGGTATTCCTCCGTTGTGCAGGCGCAAGCCCTCCCAAACGCCATCACCAAGAACAAACCCTGAATCAAAAACCGAGACCTTCGCCTCGGCTCGCGGAACCAGTTCACCGTTGACCGAGATAAGAATGTCCGCATTTCTGGGGTCATCCTGATAAGCGTGAGCGCCGTATCCCATGTATTTTCCGCCTTCGTTCAGAGTATTTCCATCCTCAACTCGCCCAAAGCGGGCGAACATCAAGAGGTCTTGGCCTGACCGGATTTCTACGATATTTTTGTAGCAGTCGGGCGAGGTAAAAGGCAGCACTATCTAGTGTCTGTTGGAATTCAGGATTTCGATATTCCTGTCGTTGTGACTCCCCTTCCAAAACTGACGGGGGATTGGATGGTTTAGACAGTTATGGCCGATGCTCAATGGTCGTTGATTAAGCAGCGTTGCCCCGGCAAGCCGGGCTCGAAAGAGGAATAAAATCCATGACCGCGCATGATCCGATTGCTGATCCGATTTCAGAATTAAAGGCCAATGTTCGCGTGCCTTTCGAACAGGCACGGGCAATGCCGAAGTCCGTGTATACGTCGGAGGTATTCCTCGAGGCTGAACTTGCCCATATTTTCGGCCAGGACTGGTTTTGTGTTGGGCGGGCCGACACCCTGGCCAACGCCGGAGACTACACAACCCTCGATCTCGCGGGTCAGCCGGTTATGGTTGTGCGCGATGCGTCGGGGACTTTACGCGCTCAGTCGAACGTATGCCTGCATCGTATGTCGACGCTGTTGCAGGGCAGCGGAAACACCAAGACGATTGTTTGCCCCTATCACGCCTGGACCTATGCCCTTGATGGGAAGTTGCGGGGCGCACCCGCGATGGGATTGAACGAGCAGTTCGACAAAAGCGACTATTGCCTGCCTCAAATCAAATGTGAGGAATGGCTGGGCTGGATCATGGTGTCACTGAATCCGGATGCGGTCCCTGTTGGCGACGGCCTGCAAGAGATCATTCCTTTGATAGAAAACTACCGATTGCAGGACTATACGCAGACGTTCTTTGAAACACACACTTGGAACACGAACTGGAAAGTGCTCGCCGAAAATTTCATGGAGAGCTATCACTTACCCGTATGTCATGCCGGCACAATCGGCGGCCTTTCGAAGCTGGAAGAGATGATCTGCCCACCGGGGCTGGAGGGTTTCAATTATCATACGATCCTCAAGGACGACACGCTGAAGATTGCGCTCGCACATCCCGATAACACGAGGATGGAAGGGGACGAGCGACGAACGACGTTCCTGCTGGCCATTTACCCCAGTCTGCTGATCACCCTGACCCCGGGCTACTTCTGGTATCTGTCACTGCATCCGAACGGCGTCGGCAAGGTTGATATCCGGTTTGGCGGCGGCATGAGCCCGGAGTATGTGAATGACCCCGAGTCCCGAACTCACTTCACACACCTGAAGACCCTGCTCGATGACGTGAATGTCGAAGACAAAGGATGCACCGAAAAGGTGTATCGCGGCCTGTGTTCAAGGGCTGCAAAGCCCGGCCACCTGTCGCACCTCGAACGCCCGAACTACGATTTCGCAAAATACCTCGCGTCGAGACTGCCGTGAGGCTGGCAATCAGGCCGTCAGATGGGCGACGACCGACGGCAACGCGTCAAATGACCGGAGCAAAGCGTCGTATTTCAGATCATTCGCATCAGCATTCCGGTACCCCCAATCGGTCAGGATAAACGGCACATCAGCATTCAGCGCAGTCATCGCATCAACTCCGCTATCCCCGACATAGACTATGGGGCCATCACCCAAGGGTGCGGCCGCCGCGATCAGCATGGCCGGATCAGGTTTCAACACTCCTGACAGCGTATCGCCTCCGACAACACTTGACACGGGTGGCATATGGCCAAGCGCCTCCAAGATCTGACGCGCCGGTCCCTCGGGCTTTTGCGTGCAGACGCCAATTGCATACCCCGCATCAGCCAAAGCGTTCAGAGCTGCCCTCGCGCCGTGATATTCGCTGACACCTTCAACGGGGTTTTGAGCATAGATCTCACGAAACCGGTCAAGGGCCGCGTCTCCTCCATCAGATGGCAAACCACCGGTCGCCTGCATCAGATCAACAACCTGAGCCCTGATGCCGCGCCCGACAAAGCCGGCATATTGTTCGACAGATACAGTTTGCCTGCCCATTTCCCGGCATAACTGCGCACCTGTCGCCGCCAGTGATCCGACGCTATCTACCAACGTTCCGTCCAGATCAAAAACAACCCGTACCGCCGTGCCCGCGAATGTCATCAGCTTTCCTTTCAATGCCGCCTATCGACCTATCAGAAATGCTTGGTTTATAAAGGAACACGTTGGACGTCCCAACGGGGCGTTGAGGATTGAAAGCTGACCATGAAGATTACCGCCGTTCGATCTCATATTCTCGCTTACAACCTGCCCGAAGAACTGGGCTACTCCCAACAGTATTACGCACGTCGCACGGCCCATATTGTCGAGATTACGACTGACGAGGGTTTGACGGGATGGGGCGAATGTTTCGGGCCGGGTCCCGTTGCCATTGCCAATCGCGGAATTGTCGAAGGTGTGATCGCGCCGATGGTCCTCGGCAAAGATCCGCTCGACCGCGATGTTATCTGGCATCATGTGTACAATCTGCTCCGCGATCACGGGCAAAAGGGCATGCCACTGCAGGCCCTGTCGGGCGTAGACATCGCCTTGTGGGATCTATGCGGAAAAATTACCGGCCTGCCGCTTTGCAAACTCATCGGTGGACAATGCAGAACACACGTACCCGTTTACGGATATGGCATGATGCTCAAGCGCGAGGACACTGCCTCCCATATCGCGCGCTTTGAAGACGAGGCTGCTGCGATCAAGGCAATGGGTTTCGCCGCCACGAAAATGAAGGTCGGCCTCGGCGTTAAGGACGATATCAAATTATGTGAAGCAGTACGCCGCGGCGTCGGCGACGACTTTCCGTTCATGGTCGATGCAAACCATTGTTACACCGTCGGCGATGCGCTGGAAGTCGGACGGGCGCTGGATCGTCTCGATGCATATTGGTTCGAAGAACCTGTCGCGCCCGAGGACCACGACGGTTACCGCGAACTCAGGGCAAAGCTGACCACCAGAATTGCCGGCGGCGAGGCCGAGTTCACGCGCTGGGGATGGCGGCATTTGTTGGAGGGAAGATGTCTCGACATTGCGCAACCCGAAGTCTGCGCATTAGGCGGCATCTCGGAATATCTCAAAGTCCTCGCCCTCTGCCATACGCATTTCGTGCCGGTTGTGAATCACGTTTGGGGATCGGCAGTTGCTGTTGCGGCAAACCTCCATCTGCTTGCAGCGATGCCTGCTTTGCCCGGCGGCTTGTTCCCCCGCGAACCGATGCTGGAATTTGATACCACCCACAATCTGTTTCGCGACAACCTGCTGGCAGAGCCGCTCGACATTCAGGGACAGGTCGCAAAAACCGGAGGCTTCGCCGGTATTCCGGATGGTCCGGGATTGGGCGTTGAACCTGATCGCGATTTTCTCGCACGGTACGAGGTTGCCCGCTGATGTATCTTGGTCTTGATATCGGCACGTCGGCTGTCAAGGCCGTGTTGGCAGATCAACACGGCACAGTTCTCGCTTCAGCCAGCGCCCCCCTGACAATCCAATCGCCCCGCCCCGGTTGGAACGAACAGGACCCCGATGCCTGGTGGCAGGCCGTTATCTCCGCATGCGGTGATCTGGAAACACAGCACAAGCTAGCCGGCGTTGCAGCCATCGGTCTGTCGGGTCAGATGCACGGTGCGGTGTGTTTGGACAAAAATCAAATTCCGGTCAGGCCCGCGATCTTGTGGAACGACGGCAGAGCGACGGCACAATGCGAAGCAATGTCTGCTGCGATGCCTGACATCGGCAGAGTTGCAGGCGCGATCCCGATGCCGGGCTTTACCGCTCCGAAACTACTTTGGCTTGCGCAGAACGAACCCGATGCGCATGCCCGAATTCATCACGTCATCTTGCCGAAAGATTACATACGGCTAAAGCTCACCGGAACACTTGCAACGGATATGGCCGATGCTGCCGGAACACATTGGCTGGATCAGGCGAACCGAGTCTGGTCGGATGAACTGTGCGCCGTATCCGCGACACAGCGCGCATGGCTCCCGCCTTGCCATGAGGGCATCGAAGTGTCCGGCCATGTCAGTGCCGTTGCGGCGCAATCACTTGGCCTGACAGTCGGAACACCGGTTGCAAGCGGTGGCGGCGACGCGGCGGCTGGTGCGATTGGCATCGGCGCGGTTCAAGATGGCGACGCGTTTATCTCTCTCGGCACGTCAGGTCAGCTTTTTGTTGTTACCGACAGCTTTCGCCCAAACCCGGAAAGCGCGATACACGCATACGCACACTGCATTCCCGACCGGTGGTTCCAGATGGCGGCGATGCTCAACGGCGCGAGTCCGCTGGCATGGTGGGCAAAGATTTCACGAGCGGCAATTCCGGAATTACTGACAGAGGCAGAAAGTGCCGACCAGAATAACACGCCACTTTTTCTGCCCTACCTGACCGGCGAGCGCACGCCGCACAATGATGCCGCCATACGGAGCGGCTTTTATGGCCTCGGCGGTGATACCGGGCGCGCAGAGATGACGCGGGCTGTTCTCGACGCAATCGCATACACTTTTTGCGACGCCCGCGATGCGCTGGCCCAAGCCGGAACGACGATCTCAAACCCCGCTGTAATCGGAGGCGGCGCACGCGGCGATCTTTTGCTGCAAACGATTTCCGACGCGCTCGGCGTGCCGCTGCGTCGCTATCAGGATGCGGAGGCGGGGCCGGCGTTCGGCGCGGCGCGGCTCGCGATGATCGCTGCGGGCGCCGGGACGGTGCAGGAAATAGTCACAGCGCCGAATGTCGAGCGCACTTTTATGCCTGCTCAAACGTCCCGAGAAAGGCACGACGCCCGTATCGGCAGGTTCAGAAAGCTCTACCGGGTTCTAAAGCCCTTCGCTTCATCGGCTTAGGGGCGGATATGCGCGAGTATGAAATTTGGAAACGTTTCATCTGGGAGTGGCGATACTGGTTCGCAATGGCGCTTCTGGCCAGCCCGGTCATTCTGCACATTCTATTTCCCGAACTGCTGCCTGACTGGCTCGTAAACATCCTCGCATTTATGCTCGACAGCTATTGATAGACCGGCCAGTACCACCCGAAACATTCCGCGAAACACCCGAGGCACCATGAAAATCGTCCACACAGAAAAGCACCGGTTGCGCGCGTCGAAAACCGAATTGTCGGGCGGTATTTTTATCGAACCGCATGAATCGGCGCAGCGCGTCGAACACATCATGGCCGAACTATCAAAGCGTCATCACACTGATATTGTCGAGCCCCGCGATTTCGGCTTGGAACCCATCCTCCGCGTTCACGACGCTGATTACATCGCCTTTCTGCAAACATGTTGGACGGATTGGCAAGCCGAAGGGTTCGAGGGCGAAGCCATAGCCAGCACTTGGCCGTCACGCCGGATGACCCGCGATGGGCCGCCCCGCAATATCGACGGAAAGATTGGTTACTACTGCCTTGCGTCTGAAACCTCGATAAGCGGCGGCACGTGGGAGGCGGCAGAGGCGGCGGCCCAAGTCGCGCTGACCGGTGCCAGGATTATCAAGGATGGAGCGCGCTGCGCATTCTCGCTATGCAGACCGCCGGGTCATCACGCCGCACAGGATATGTTCGGCGGCTATTGCTTTTTGAACAATGCTGCCATCGCGGCGCAGTCATTTCGCGACGGGGGCGCGAAACGCGTTGCGGTGCTTGACGTTGATTTCCACCACGGCAACGGCACACAAGCAATTTTTTATGATCGCGCCGACGTATTATTTCTATCACTTCACGGCGACCCCGACGATGCCTTTCCCTATTTCCTCGGCGGTGCGGACGAGACAGGCAGCGGGCCCGGCGAAGGTTTCAACGCAAATTATCCGTTGCCGCCGGGTTGTTCGTACAGCACATGGGTTGCCGCGTTGACCGAAGCAATGGACCGCATCACCGATTATGCGCCGGACGCTCTGGTCGTCTCGCTCGGCGTCGATACTTTTGAGCGCGATCCCATCAGCTTTTTCAAGCTCTCGACTGACAATTTCACAGACTACGGTCGGCTCCTCGCGGGCCTCGGCGTCCCGACGCTCTTTGTGATGGAGGGCGGCTATGCTGTTGCCGAAATCGGCATCAACACCGTCAATGTTCTGGAGGGGTTCGAAAGCGCCCTGCCCTGAACACTCACGCGCTCATAAATTCCCGCACTGCCTGCTCCGAGGGAATCGGCGCAATCGCTCCGTAACCGGTCACCGACAGGGCGGCGGCGCTCACCGCATAGCGCGCAGCATCCATCGGTTTATCGCCAGCCAAAATCCGGGCCAGAAAAGCACCGTCAAAGCAATCCCCTGCGCCGCTTGCGTCGACGGCATTTACCGGATGCGGCATTACCCTCTCGACCCCATGCGACCCGCCGATCAGCGCACCATCAGCACCAAGGGTCAGAGCAACCAGTTTTGCACCCAAATCGAGATAGTACCCGATGATCGCTTCTGCATCCGTCAAGCCGGTCAGTTCCACGGCATCGTCGTAACCCGGCAGGAAAATATCGGCAGTACGCGCCGCCCGACGGGTGCATTCCCGAGCCGTCTCAAGCGGCCAAAGCGACACGCGCAAATTAGGGTCATAAGAGACCAGCACCCCGCACCGCGCCGCCTCGGCAACGGCGGCATCGCATGCGGCGCGCGCACTCTCGCTTATGGCCTGCGAGATACCGGAGTAGTGGATACAGCGCGCGACTCTCACCGCTTCCAACGGGATATTATCGGGAGACAGAAAGCTGGCGGCAGAACCCGCGCGGCGATATTCAAACCGATGTCCGCCCTCGCCGTGCCGGACGAAATAAATCCCCGTCGGCGCTTGGGCATCGCGAACAACATAGTCGGTCGCGACAGACTCGCGGCCCCACAATGCCTCCAGATCATCACCGAAACTGTCGGTTCCTGTCCGCGTGGCGATGGCGGCCCGCGCTCCTTGGCGCGACGCCGCGACAGCAACGTTCGAGACATCCCCGCCAAAGCCGTAAAGAAAAGTCCCGTCCGGTTGACCATTGAACTCGACCATAGGCTCGCCAATGCACAGCAGGTCCAAGCGCGGCTCTGATGTACCCATATTACAGCAGCAAGGTCACGATAGACGGCCAGATAATCAAAACCGACAGCGCCAAAAGCTGGATACAGATAAACGGCAGAAAGCCGCGGAAAATATCTGTCAGCGAGATATGCGGCGGCGCTACGGATTTAAGATAGAACGCCGCGGGGCCGAATGGCGGTGACAGGAAACTCACCTGCATGTTCATACAGAACAGCACCCCGAACCAGACCGAGATGTATTTCGGGTCGAGCGTTCCGATCAGGCCGATCTCTTCAATCGGCATTGCCTTTACGATGGGCAGGAAAACCGGAATGATCAGCAGCACGATCCCAACCCAGTCCATGAACGCCCCCATGAAGAGGAGTATCAGCATCATCACCAGCAACACACCGATGGTCGGCAAGTCTGCACCAACAATCAAATCAGCGATATAACTCGGGCCGCCCGCAAGGGTGTAAGCACCGGACAAAGCCGCCGCACCAATCGTGACCCAGATGATCGTGCCCGTTGATTTCAGGGTCCGCATCATGCTTTCCCAAAGCAAATTCGTAGAGGCCTCGCCTCGGAAAAGCGCAATCAGAAATACCGCGAAAGCCCCCATACCAGCGGCCTCGGTAATCCCGGAAATGCCGCCATAGATCGAGCCGAGCACGACGCCGATAACCGTGAATGGCGGGACAAGGCCCTTGCCGTGTTGCCACCCCAAGGCCGATCGCCTGTATCCGAAAACAACAAGCGCAAGGACGAGGCCGATGGCGAGCGCCCCGGCGATATAAGGAAGATGGCGGTCCATACCGAGGAAAATTTCATCGACGTTGTCGCCCATGTTTTTATTCTGGCCGGACCATGAAAAGAACGCGGCACGCGCGAGCAACAGCGCCGAAACGCCCGCGAGCAGGATAGAAAGAAAGCCGCCGAACATCCCCAGCTTTTGCGCGCTCGTCGGATCACCCGGTTGCGGATCGGGCAGCGGCGCGTCTTCGGGGTGCAGGCGCGTGCGGATAAGAATATAGGCAATAATGAATGTAGCCAGCATAAAGCCGGGAATGAAGGCGCCGGTGAACAGCGCCTTGATCGAGGTTTCGGTGATCAGACCGTAGATGATCAGAACGATAGAAGGCGGGATCATCGTACCAAGCGAACCGGACGCACAAATAGTCCCGATGGCGAGGTTCTGATTATACCCGAGGCGCAACATCTGCGGCAGCGCGATCAGCCCCAGCAACACCACTTCACCGCCAATAATGCCTGACATGGCGGCCATCAGTACAGCCATCAGCGAGGTGACAACCGCGATACCGCCGCGCATGCGCGACAACCAGAAATCAAGCGAGTTGTACATCTCTTTGGCGATGCCGGATCGTTCCAGCAAGGCGGCCATAAAGATAAAAAGGGGCACCGAAATCAGAACATACTCGGTCATAAGATCGAATATCTTCTGTGTTAATATGTAGAGCGCGCCGGTTCCCGGCCTGCCCGTCAGCATCCCCTCGCCAAAGCTGAGCGGATCGGTCAGCAAATTCGGTTCGAACTTCATCACCATGACGACAACGGCGAGGAAAGCCGAGGCAAAGCCAAGCGGCATGCCGATGGCGAGAAGAACGATCAGTCCGACGACGAGGACGATTGAGATTGTTCCGACGTCCATTAGTCTTCTACCCCAACGCTGCGCTTGATTGCTCTAAGCTCGGCTTCGTCAATGTCATCTGCTGCTGTGTGAACGACAGGTTCGGTATTCCAGTCGGCAATCAGATTGATGATCGCCTGAATCGCAATCAGGACAACCATAATCAAAATCATCGGTTGGATCGTCGCAGGGATGGGCGGGTCAAAGGCCGTTCCCCACATCTCCCACCTTTGAAACTTCACGACAAAGACCTGTTTATAGCTGCCGAAGACCAGCGCGAAGGCAAAGACCGCAAGCAGGAACACCCAGATCGTATCGAAGATATGCTGCACCCATCGCGGCACGGCATCATAGAGCAGAAAGATGCGAATATGGCAGCGTTGCTGCATCGCATAAAGGCCGGAAATCAGGAAGATAAATCCGGCAATCCAGAGCGTCAGCTCGTTCGCCCAAAGTGTCGGCTGCTCAATCGCATAGCGCAGGAAAACTTCATACAGCATCACGCATGTCATCGAGATAATCAGCAGCATTGTGATGCGGCCAAAAAACAAAGCAATGCGATCAATCGGACGCCAGTCTTCGTATTCCATTTTCGCGACGCGCACTGTCTTCGTACCGAAGTAAAACAGGATCGGCATCAGGATCAGCGCAGCCCAATCAAGCGCATCGGCGAAGCCGCCAAAGAGGCCGGCCATGTCGGGGGTCACGTCCTTGCGCATATGCAAAGAGCTTATTTTCCCGACGAGGCTTTCGCTGCTGGAGGGCCCGAAGTCCAGGATAAAGGCGGGTATGTGCCAGATCACCCACGACGCGCACACAATAAACGCCATCGGGATAACCCATTCCCAAAAGCTGCCTGATTCGTCTTCCAAGGCACTCGCCTCCCCAAAGCATACGGCAAACCTGCGGGGCCTTCCGGTCCCGCAGGTCGTTCAGGACGACAATTGTCCGTTACTTCATTGCGCCGATGTCGGTCAGGAAGTCGACATGGCTTTTCAGAAGCGCCTTGGCCTCTGGCGTGGTTGCGAATTCAGTCCAACCTTTTTTCACAGCATCGCGGAACTTGCCGAGTTCTTGAGGAGACCATTCGTACAGGTTCACACCTTCAGCGCGCAGTTTCTTCGCGTTCTGCGCGTTCTTGATCTCGTTGATCGTCGCGTTGTGCAGCGCAAGGCTGTCCATTGCGACACGCATAATCGCCTGATGATGCTTAGGCATCGCATCCCAGATGTCCTTGCGGCAGGCAAGGTGGTCAGCAGGCATCGAGTGGAAACCCGGATAGTTGGTATGCTTTGCAATGTCATAGAGACCCAGACCGATGTTGTTGGTCAGGTTTGCCGCATCCGCACCGTCGATGATGCCGGTTTCAAGCGCGGTAAAGATCTCGTTGAAGTCCATCACGATAGGCGATGCGCCGAGGTTTGCGAAAACCTTGGTTGCGAGACCTGGAGGCGAGCGGAATTTCCAGTCTTTGAAGTCTTCCACGTTGCGGATCGGCGCGGTCGAGGACAGCGATTCCGGTCCCGGAATCCACCAGCCAACGAACTCCATGTCGTGCCCGTTATAAAGCTCATTGACGGCTTCG
>CALGNW010000098.1 GCA_937958345.1 uncultured Neomegalonema sp.
CGCGTGCCGCTGGGCGAGGCCGACTTTATCCTCTGTTCCGGTCTGAACGACGACACCTCGGAAACGCCGGATGACTATGCAGAGATGATCAAACAAGGCGTCGCACGCGGTCTGCCGATGGTTTGCGCCAATCCCGACATCATCGTGGATCGCGGCGAGACGCGGCTGTACTGCGGCGGAGCGATTGCTCAGGCCTACGAGGCGGGCGGCGGCACGGTGCATCTATACGGCAAACCCCACGCCCCGATCTATAAACTTGCACGCGCGAAGATAAAGAAACAGACGGGCCGCGACATCCCGAAGGACCGAATTCTCGTTATCGGAGACGGCCCTGCGACCGACGTGCTCGGCGGTATGCGGCACGGATACGATTCGCTCTTTATTGCGGGCGGGCTTGCAGCCGAGCAACTGCTGGACAGCCGGGGCGCGGTGCGGGCGGATGCGTTGTCGCGCTACATCGAAACCGAGGCGATTGCCCCGACCTACACGATGGCAATGCTCGGCTGACCAAAGGGTCTTCAGGCGAGCATTTCTTCATTTCGGAAGTTGATGATCGAGATCGCCCGCGTCGCGTCGCCGCCCTCGCCTTTGAACGGAAGCTGCAGCGAGCGATAGCTGGAAAGATCGCGCCCAAGCCGCCACGCCATCATCTTTTCCACAAAATTCGGCACGCCGGTTCCCAGCGAACGCACCAGCCGGGCCGACACATCCCCGGCAACATCGTCCGGCAATGTCTCGTCGATAAAGCTGTTCGCCACCTTGACCGGCAGACGGGACCCAACGGTTTCACCGACAATCGAACAGCGAAACCGCTCTCCGATCCTCTCGTAGACCATGATATTCGGCAACAGGCGCGGGTTCTCGAACGGTTTGAAAACAGACCAGTCGGGCACGTCGCCGGACACATCCCACCACGACCACCACAGCGCCGCCGCCTGATCCAACAGTGTCGATCCGATAAGATCATCACGGCGCATCGCCAAATTCTCACGCAGAGTTTGCGGCGGATGGACCTGATGTCCTCTGACAGTTCTGCGCAATCCGAGGTCGTGAGACGAAGCAATATTCATGGCGGACTCACTGTTTAAGTTCATAAGCACAACTTTCACAATTCATGCCTAACGTTACATTACCGCACACCCCAACTTCACGCGGATAGGTTCAATTTTACGCGTTTTTTGATAAAGACTAGCGGAAATCCAAGCCTTTTTGCGCGCACCGCCTTTCGCGGCCACCACGTGTCGTGCAGCCAAAAAAGGTATCAATTTTGACCTGCGCGTAATAATGCGACGGTATACTCACCACCCGACGTAATTTTGTTACTGCAAGGCCGACGATCATTATGAGCACGCTATTCATCGAAGACATTGAAACGGGAACCGAGCGCGGCTTGTCCCGCGTGATTACCGACACAGAGATCGAGGCCTTCGCCGTCGCCAGCGGCGACCGCAATCCCCTTCATTTCGATGACGCCCATGCCGGCGAGACCGTTTTCAAGGGTCGGATCGCCCACGGCATCCTGACCGCCAGCCTGATCTCGGCGGTGATCGGCGAGCAGCTTCCGGGTCATGGCGCGATTTATCTCAGCCAAAGCCTCAAGTTCCGCGCTCCCGTCCGGCCCGGCGATACTGTCGATGTCGTCTGTACTGTCAAGGACGTGATCCGCGAGAAACGCAGGATCATACTTGATTGCGTCTGCCGTGTCGGAGATACCGTAGTGCTTGACGGGGAGGCCAGTGTCCTTGCCCCCTCACGGGAAAGCTGAACGCCAGAGCGGGCCATTGTGCATATTATCCACGGATACGAGGGGCTAACGCCCGACCAACGGGGTGCAACGGTTGCGCTCGGCAATTTCGACGGCGTGCATCGCGGCCATGCGGCGGTGATTGCGGCTGCGAGGGCGCTGAACCCGGATGCGCCGCTCGGCGTCGTCAGCTTTGATCCGCATCCGAGGCAGTTCTTTCAGCCCGATGCAGACCCGTTCATTCTCACCCCGCTTGCGCAAAAGGCGGCAAAGGTCGCCGCGCTCGACGTCGATTTCCTTTATGTCCTGCGCTTCGACAAGGCTCTCAGCGCGATGACGCCCGAAGAATTTGTCCGGCGGGTCTTGGCGGACGGTCTGGGCATTACCGGCGTCTCGACCGGCAGTGATTTCCGTTTCGGGACCCAGCGCGCGGGCGACTCGTCGGTTCTTCAGGAATTAAGCGGCAAATACGGATACACAACCAAGGCACTGACCGAGGTAGCGGACGAAAACGGCGGGCTTTATTCTTCGTCGATGGCCCGCACCGCTCTGCGCGAGGGACGGCCCGGCGACGCCGCCGCCATCCTCGGCGCGCCCCATGTCATCGGCGGCACGGTCACGAAGGGCGACCAGCGCGGGCGCACAATCGGGTTTGCGACGGCAAACCTGCCGCTGGACGGCCTGCTTGCGCCCCAATTCGGCGTCTATGCCATCACCGCCTCTCTCCCTGATGGCCGAACCGTCAAGGGCGTTGCCAATATCGGGATGCGGCCAACCTTCGAAAAGACCGTTCCGATCCTCGAGGCGCACCTGTTCGATTTCGCCGAGGATATTTACGGCCTCGGCATATCGGTGGCCCTGCACGCCTTTATCCGGCCCGAGCGCAAATTCGACGGCATCAACCAGCTCAAGGCGCAAATTGCCGAGGACGCGGCGGCGGCCCGCGCGGTTCTGACATGACCGACACCTTCTGGACCGCGCTCAGGACTCCCAGAGACAGCAAGGTCTCGCCGTTCAGGCGGTTTTCGTCGCGCCAATGGGCAAAGTTCCGCGCCGATACACCGCTGACGCTCGACGAATCCGAAATCGAAGACCTGCGCTCGCTGGGCGACAACATCGACATCGAAGAGGTGCGGCGGATCTATCTGTCGATCACCCGTCTGCTGACCGCCCATGTCGAGGCAACCGAAACCCTGTTCGATCAGCGCGCGCATTTCCTCACGCTCAGCGGACAGAAAACCCCGTTCATCATCGGCATCGCCGGATCGGTGGCAGTCGGAAAATCGACGACCGCCCGCCTGCTCCGCGCCCTGCTCGCACGCTCGCCCGGAAAGCCGAAGGTTGATCTGGTGACGACCGACGGTTTCTTGCATCCGAATGCCGAACTCGACGCGCGCGGAATTATGAAACGCAAGGGCTTTCCCGAAAGCTATGATGTCGGTGCGATTCTCAGGTTCATGTCCGCGATCAAGGCGGGCAAGCGACGCGTAAAGGCCCCGCTTTATTCGCACCTCAGCTATGACGTTCTGCCGGATAAGACCCAGACGGTCGATCAGCCGGACATTCTGATATTCGAGGGCATCAATGTCCTGCAGGCAGGCAAACTGCCCAAGGACGGGCAGGCCGTTCCGGTTGTCTCGGACTATTTCGATTTCTCGATCTACATCGACGCAAACGAAGAAGACCTGCGGGCGTGGTACGTCTCGCGCTTTCTGCGCCTGCGCGAAACCGCGTTTGCCAATCCCGACTCGTTCTTTCACCGCTATGCTTCGGTGTCCGAGGCCGAGGCACTCAAGACCGCCGAGCGGCTGTGGCGCACCATCAACCTTGTCAATCTGCGCAACACGATCCTGCCGACCCGACCCCGGGCGGATCTGGTCATGCGCAAACAGCACGACCACCGCATCGCCGAGGTCGCCCTGCGGAAGCTTTAGCGCGCGGGCCGGATATATCCGCTCAGGTTTTGCTGAACCGAGATCGCAAGCTGTGCATCCAGCTTGGCGGCAATGTCCTGGCTCAGACGGTGCAACGCCTCCTGCCGCTGGACCATGCTCGGAAAGCCGTCAAAGCGGATTTCCGAATCCACCCGTGCCCCGGCTCCGGCCTCTTCGATGCCGTAGGGCGTAATGACCAGCAGGCGGACCTGAATCGTCGCAACGACCACCTCGCCGGTTTCTGTCACCCGCGAGATCGCGCTGGAATCGTCGATGATATACCGCAGCTCGTTTTGACCGCCGGTTGCGGTGATCCGCTGTTTGGGCCACAGGCGCGCGATTTGCTCGGGCGGGACGATAAAATCGGCATCAGCGGGCGACGCATCGGACCCGACACGGGGCCGGACCGTGATCTGCACTTTATTGACACCCAGCGGAATCGGACCGCCCGCAAACCCGATCGGCGGATAGACCGGATTGGGCAGCTTGGTCGGCGCCGCGCAGGCACTCAATCCGAATGCGGCGGACGCGATCAGGACGCCGCGTCGGGAAACAATGCTCGTATCTGTCATCTTACTCTCGCACTTGGCTTTTTTCTTCACATACAGGCTCGGATGCGTACCGGACAATCAAATCATGTCACCCGGCGGCCCTTAAGGTGTCGGCGATGTGTCACCGCCGGTCAGTTGCTCCAGCGAAAAGACGTATTGCGCGCCGCAGAATTGGCAATCCGCGGTGATTTTCCCGTCCTCGACCATGTCGGACAGCGCCGCACGATCATACGACGACAAAACCCCCTCCAGCTTTTCCGCACCGCAGGTACAGCCGAAGCCGACCGTCTGCGCCGGATAAACACGCGGCGCATCCTCGTGAAACAGGCGCAGCAACAGTTGCTCGGGCGAAATGAAAGGCCCGATCAGTTCCAGTTCCTCGACCGTTTCAAGTTTCAGCGCCGCCGTGCGCCAGTCATCGCCCTCGCCCGTCAGCGCGGCGACATCATCACCGGTCATCAAATCCGTACCGCCGTCGCCCGACGTATCCGGCCCGCGATCCATCAACGGCGAGGCATCGGGCAAATGCTGGATGACGACACCGCCCGCCCGCCAATTCACAGGCTGTCCCGGTTCCTGTGATTGCGCCGATGCAAGGGCAAAGCGCGTTGCGATCTGCTCGGATTGCGCAAAATAGACCTCGGCGCATTCGGCAAGGCTTGTCCCCGTCAGCGGCGTCACACCCTGATAGGGTTGGCCGGTTCCCTGATCTATGGTGACACCCATCAGCCCCTCGCCCAGCAAAGCAACCCCTTCGCCGTCCCCCAGCTTATCCGCATCATAGGCGGCATAGGCCCGCATCATCGCGGGTTCGCCCTCTGCCTTCGGCGCGAAATAATCCGTGGCCAGCATCGTCACCGCACCGCCCTTGCCGCGCACCTGAATCGAAAAGCGGTTGCGCAGCTTGATCGTCTGCCCGATCAGCGCCGTCAGCAAAGCCGCCTCGGCCACCAGCGCCGAAACGGCGGGCGGATAATTGTGCTGCGCCAGAATTGTATCAATCGTGGCGTCCAGCCGCGCGACACGGCCCCGCACGTTCAACCGGTCCAACTGAAACGGCAGGATCGCATCATCGCCGGAAATCCGGACGGCGTCGGATTGGTGCTCTGTCATGGGAAACTCTTCTCTACGCTATGCCGCAGAGGTAAGGCGTCGCGGGCCTGTCGGCAAGGCGTAACCCTTTGCGCCGCGGGTGCAGGGGCCTCGGCGCCCGCACGCCCATTAACCCTAACTGTCTTGCATTTTTTATAAATTGAAGGCGTTCCGCCGCCTCTTTGCCGCCATTCTTAGCACAGCGTTAGGTCTGAAATGGTTCTTTAAGGGCGAAGATTGCAACAGCACACGAAAGGCGGCCCTCTATAATGCTTGCTATAAAAAACGCGTTCATCAAACAGGGCGCACAGGCCACCAACAGCAGACAATTCATCCGCTACAATCTTGTCGAACCCTGTCTCGTCGTACGCTGGGGCCGCACCTATCAGGGCATGACGCGCAACATTTCGCGGGGCGGTATCGCCCTCGACATCATCGGAATGGGGTCGAGCGCGATGGACGCCGAGCTGACACTTTACCTGCGCGATTTCGCGCCGGTCACCGCGACCTCGCGTTGGGCGCACAAACGGACCTTCGGGCTGCAATTCACCGATGGACCGACGGACAATGCCGGACTGCTGGCGCTGCTGGAGTGTTTGCCGCCGCAAGAGTGACGGCACGCCCCCGCGCGTTATTCAAAGCACCAGCGCAACACACCCTTCTGGGCGTGCAGGCGGTTTTCCGCCTCGTCAAAGATCACCGATTGCGGACCGTCCATCACCGAGGCCGTGGCCTCGTCACCGCGATGGGCGGGCAGATCGTGCATAAAGATCGCATCGGGTTTCGCCGCCGCCATCAGCGCATCATCCACGCGGAAAGGCGTCAGCTGATTGTGCCGACGCGCCCGCGCCTCCTCGGGGTCACCCATCGAAACCCATGTATCCGTCACCACGCAATCGGCATCGGCAACCGCCTCGTAAGGGTCCGGGACAACACGAACCTTCGCGCCCTGCTTTTGCGCCCATGCAACGGTTGCGGCATCGGGCAACAGCGCCTCGGGGCAGGCAAGGTCCAGCGTAAACCCGAACCGCTGGGCCGCGTGTATCCAACTCGTTGCGACATTGTTGCCGTCACCGGACCACGCCACCTTGCGTCCCGCAATCGGCCCGCGATGTTCTTCAAACGTCAGGACGTCCGCCATCAGCTGGCAGGGATGACTGTCATCCGTCAGGCCGTTGATCACCGGCACGGTCGCATGTTCGGCCAGCTCCAGCAGAACATCATGCGCGTTGGTGCGGATCATAATAGCATCGACATAGCGCGACAGAACCCGCGCCGTATCCGCGATGGTTTCCCCGCGTCCCAACTGCATGTCGGATTCGCTCAACAGCATCGTCTCGCCGCCCAACTGGCGCATGGCCACATCAAATGACACGCGTGTTCGTGTTGACGGCTTGCCGAAGATCATGGCCAGCAGCTTGCCGTTCAGCGGCGCGTCCTTGTCGGTCAACGCTTTGCCCAGCCCCAGCCGCGCCGCCTTTCGCGCGGCACTGTCATCCAGAATCCGGCGCAGGTCGGCGGCGTCGACTTGGTGCAAATCAAGAAAATGTCGGGTCATAGGGTTCATCCCACAGTAAAGACACTTCGGAAAACAAAAGCCCCTCCCCCGACCTGCAAGGCCGGAGGTTGGTCGTCCGGTATGGCCGGTATTTACTTCGCCGCGACCGCCGCGTTTGCCTGCATCACACCGCATGCGGCGTCGATCGCCGTGATGGCAAAATCGACATGCTCGGCGGTGATGTTCAGCGGCGGCAAAATGCGCACGACATTATCCGCCGCCGGAACCGTCAGCAGTTTGACGGCCCGCGCCGCCTCGACAAACCCGGTATTCGGAACCTTCAGCCTGATCCCGAGCATCAGCCCCTCGCCGCGCACTTCCTCGATCACGTCGGGGAACTGGTCCTGCAAACCGGCAAGCCGTTGTCGCATCAGGCCCGCCATTTCCGAGACATGATTGAGAAACCCGTCCTCGGTCATCACATCAACCACGGCATTGCCGACCGCCATTGCCAGCGGGTTGCCGCCATAGGTCGACCCGTGCGTTCCGGCGGTCATGCCGGACGCCGCGCGCTCGGTTGCCATGCACGCGCCCAGCGGGAATCCGCCGCCGATGCCTTTGGCTACGCCCATAATATCGGGCGCGCACCCGGCCAGCTCGTGGGCAAACAGCGCGCCGGTCCGGCCCATGCCGCATTGGATCTCGTCAAAGACCAGCAGGATACCATGCGCGTCGCACATCTCGCGCAGACCGCGCAGGCATTGCGGCGGCACGGGGCGGATACCGCCCTCGCCCTGCACCGGTTCGATCATAATGGCGGCGGTTTCATCCGTGATGGCCGCCTTCAGCGCCTCGTGATCGCCAAAGGGCACATGATCGAACCCGCCCGGCATTTCACCGAAACCGGCGGTCAGCTTTTCGCCGCCCGCCGCCGCGATGGTCGCCAGCGAGCGTCCGTGGAACGATCCCTCGAACGTCACGATCCGCCACCGTTTCGGGTCGCCGTTATGGGAATGGAATTTCCGCGCCATTTTTATACAGCATTCCATCGCCTCCAGACCGGAATTGGTGAAGAACACCGTGTCGGCAAAGCTCACATCCGTTAGCTTGCGCGCGAGGTCTTCCTGACCGGGAATGGCGTATAAATTTGACGTGTGCCACAGTCGTCGGCCCTGCGTTTCCAACGCTTCCACCAGACGCGGATGGGCATGTCCCAGCGCGCAGACGGCAATACCGGCACCGAAATCAAGGTACTTGTCGCCGTTGGTGTCAAAGAGCCAGGGGCCCTCGCCTTTCTCGAAAGAAAGCGGAGCCCGCGCATAGGTCGGAAGGACCGGGGCAATCACGTCATAACACTCCTGTCATTTTGGACACGTGCCAAAAACAAAACGCGCCGCGGGCGGAATGCGCGCGACGTCGTTCCATGCTTGTCCCGCGAAACGGACAGCGTGTCAATAACATGACGTAGGGGCATCACCCTTAGCCGCAGATTCCGGCCAACAAAGTGCCGCAAATACCCCGCGCCCACGCCAAACCTCCCGCGAACGGGAGGCAAGCGCCGTGGTCAGAGCGCCCCGGCTAGGACGTATCGGGCGGGGTTTGCCTCATCCGCGCCAGCGCGTCACAATCGCGCAGGACGGTATCGACGGCATGAATGGGTTTGCGGCGATACCCCGGCGGATAGCCATAGCGCAGGGGCGGCACGGCCTTCGGGCCGGGTTCCGCCTGTTTGCGCTTGGCGATTTCGCGGGCCATGCGCAGCGCCTCGCCGGGCATATCCTGCAACGCAAGATACAGCGCCATCAGGCGTCGGCATAATGGCTCGGCATTCACGACATCATCATCCAAGGGGCCGGATTTGGGGTCCGACCAGATAACAAAATCCGGCTGGCCGTCAAATCCGGCAACCCGCACCTGTATCTGCCCCTCGCGGCGGGGTTTCGAACGGTCCTTGCGCCTGCGCCGGTTCGGGTAAAACTCTTCAAGAAATTTGCGCGGGTCGATCAGCCGGAACTTGGGCTTGCGCGGCCCGCGCTTTTTGCCGGTCCCTTTGCCCTTGCCGCCTTTGCCGTCTTTGCGCGGCGCAGGCCCGACATAATCGGGAACCTCCAGCCCCTGCGCCTTGTGGAAAATCAGACGCCGCAGCGCCGATTCAGCCGGACGCAGGATCAGTAAAATCCGCGCCCGCACACGCCTCGGCAACCGCGACACAACCGGCCCGTCCGACACCATACCGGCCATGACAAACAACCCCGCCGCAATGCGCAACAGCACACGGGCATACCGGTCGTTCATTTGGTCGGGACTGAGCAGCATGGGGACTTTCGTTGTTACGGAATGACTGAACATAAGCGGAACAAATATCCGAAAGTCAAGCAAAACCGCACCGCGCGTTGCGCTTTGCTGACGCCGGTCATGCGCGGCTGCGACTCCTACGCGATCTCAGGCATCCGCCAACGCCGCTGCAATCACCTCGGCCAGTTCGGACGGCGGGGCGGGTTTTTGTAATAACGGCGCTTGTACCTCGCCCATTTCAGACGCGGTAAACCCTGTATAGCCCGACGTATAAATCACGGGAATATCGGGCCGCAATG
>CALGNW010000099.1 GCA_937958345.1 uncultured Neomegalonema sp.
GGCGAAAATTCGAATTGATGCTTTGACCAAGCGTTTCGGCGGGACTGTCGTGCTGTCCGAGATTACGCTGAATGTTGCTGAGGGACGCAAGACGGTACTGATCGGACCCGCTGCCTCGGGCAAAACCGTGCTGTTGAAATGTATCGCCGGTATCATCAGACCCGATGCAGGAACGGTCGAGATCGATGGCAAAAAGGTTCCGCAGGCGGGGACGCGGGCGCATACCGCGCTTATGCAGTCCGTCGGGGTCCTGTTTCAACAAGGCGGGTTGTTCGACAGCATGCCGGTCTGGAAAAACATCGGCTTTAAATTAACGCAGGCACGCGGCATCGACGAGGCGACGGCGCGCCGGATTGCCATTGAAAAACTCGAGATGGTGAACCTGCCCGCCAGTACAGCGGACCGTTTTCCCTCTGAGCTTTCAGGCGGGATGCAAAAGCGGGTCGGGATCGCGCGGGCGCTTGCCGGTGATCCCAAGCTCTTGCTGCTCGACGAACCGACAGCAGGTCTGGACCCGATTACAACAGCCGCCATCAACCGTCTGATCGACGACAGCGCCAAAGAACTCGGCGCCACCGTCCTGTCCGTAACGAGCGACATGACGGCGGCACGTGCGTATTATGACAGCATGGCGATGCTGAACGAAGGGCGTCTGGTCTGGACCGGCGAGACGTCGGAAATAGACACATCGGACAACCCCTATCTGAGCCAGATGATAAACGGCAAAGCCGCAGGGCCGATTGTCGTGCCCGGTCAGGCGGCAGCCGTTTAACTTACATTGCTAACTGACACTGCCGCCTCAAGGAATGGGTCAAGCCAACTTCAACGCGACATCAGGACCGGGATGGTCATGTGATTGAGAATGTGCCGCGTGACGCCGCCGAAAACGAACTCGCGCAGTTTCGAGTGTCCGTAAAATCCCATCACCAGCATGTCGCTGCCCATATCAGCAACCCGTCCGAGGATGGCATCCCCGACAGAGACGTCGCCTCTGATCACGAAATCCGCTTCGCAGGGAATACCGCGCCGCGCCAGAGTTGCGGCCATTTCGGCGGCAGGTAGGATTGGCGACTTACCGTCCGTCGGCGCGTCACCGACGCTGAGAATTCTGACCGATTTTGCGTCCTTGAGAAGATCCACGGCATCGAAAACGGCACGCACCGACTCGCGACTGCCATCCCATGCAACTGTAATATGTTCGCCGACTGATCCCTGTATCATGTGCTTGGGGAGCATCAGCACGGGCCGACCACTTTCCATAGCGAGCGTTTCCGTTACATCGTTGTACGCCGTTTTTTCACCTCCGGGACCGTAATGTGCGGCGACCACCAGATCGGCACAGCGGGCATGATCCATGAGGACATCCGCGAGGGGAGATGCGCCGGAGTCCAACGTCCGCCATTCGGCGACAAAGGCATCTCCGCGTGTCGCGTCGTTGAACTTCGCCTCCATCTGTGCCGCGCGCTCGCTGTACATCTGAAAGTGACCGTCATACACGACCTGCGGCAACTCTCCGACCATCGGGTGAACGGTGACAGGCGGTATCGCATAGCCCGCAATCAGGTGCGAATGATCGCGGCGGGCAATGGCAGCGGCGACCGAAATCACCTGCTGTGCGCGTTCTTCTTCGGGCACGTGAGCAAAAATCGTTTGGCGAGACATGACATCCTCCTAAGATTTGTGATGCCTCTATCGTATATGTCCGTGCCCCTGCTGCATTTGATCTGTGTCAAAGCGGGGTGCGGGGAGCGCATGCCCACAGCGCAAACAAAAAGCCCGGCACAAGGCCGGGCTTTCCGATACAAACTCGAACGATCAGATACGCATTCGGTGTTTAGGCTGCCTTCGAGGCTTTCATCAGGTTCTTCGCATCTGCGATCCAGTCGGCAGGCGTGTATTTGAGAATACGCACGTTCGCCTTTTCAAGAACCGCCCCGAGGTCTTTCGACGACGTCGATGCAAGGTCGGAAATGGTGCGAATGCCTTCGGCATGCAGTTTTTTCATCGTCGACGGACCGATACCCGTGACTGCCGTAAGATCGTCGTAGAGCGCAGCCATGTCGCCGTTGGATGCGGCCTTCGCCACTTTGACGACGGCATCCTTGGTTTTCGTCGTCGCAGCAACGGCTTCTGCGCCCGCGCCAACAAGCATGTCGGCCTGTGCGTCGACGACTTTTTTCATCGCCTTTGCTGTTGCTTTGATCGGTGCTTCAGCGGCCTTTGCAGTCTTTTTTGAAGACGCCTTGGTTGGTTCGACGTTGATCGCGTTTGCGACGTTGTCGATGCCTTCGAGCGTTGCGCGCTGAACCTTAGCGGCTGCGTCAAACAACGGTGCGACAGGCGTGCCCTTTGCGGCGTCGGCAAACATGTCGAAGATTTCGGCCTGACCCTGCACCAGCATCTTCGTGATGTCAGCGGAGGCGGCGGTGAATTTGGTGTATGCAGCGGTGTCCATGAGATTCTCCATTATGCTGCACTGCAATATAAGTATCTTGCTGCACTGCGTCAAGATCGAGAAATCATAGATATTAACCACGGGCTAAATCGACGCGCTGCGCCAGCTTTTACGGTAGAAAGAGGCCGTTTTCGAGCGCCTGCAACCGAAGAATACCCGTTTGGACAACAAAACAGACAGTGTTCTGCTTCGCGATACCCCGTGCTGCACCGCGACAAAAAAAAGACCCCGCCGAGAAGGCGGGGCCGAAGTTGCGCCCGGAGATTATTGCTTTTAACCACCGGCGAGCCGGTGGTTTCTGGATCGTCAGCCGTCGTGGATTGTAAACTCGATCCGGCGGTTGCGGCTGCGTTTAAGAGCGGTATCGTTCGAGGCGATCGGCTTGGACTCGCCGTAACCTTGAACCTTCAGGCTGTCGGCGGGAACGCCAATTCCGACAAGAAACTGCGCGACGCTTTGCGCCCGCTTCTGAGACAGATCCAAATTGAGGTTGGCAGAACCTGTCGAATCCGTGTGACCTGAAACGGCGATTGTAAACTCGCTGCAATGATCAAACACGCTCGCGAAGAAATGCAGGATCGGTTGGCTGGAGCGCAGCAGCGTGGCGCTGCCGGATTCGAAGTTGATCGCACCGCTGCGCGAAACGGTGTCAAAGCGCGCCGCACAATCCGTGCGCCCGAGGCCGGTAACATCCGTCGCGGGTTGGCTGATCCCGCTTTTCAGCGGAGTGAACTCGGCCTTCGGGCTGACGTTCACATTCGCAAAAGGTCGCGGATCGGCAGGCTGCACCGGCATTGCCATGGCAACCTGCGTCGGGGGAACAGCTGTTCCGAACGATCTAATGGGCTGCACCTGAGCCGCCGGCGCTGTCGGCTGCACCAAGTGACGGCCATCGGTGATGGTAATGGCGGCATCGGCGCTGAATGCACTGCGCGCGAGGACCGGCGCGGATGCTGCTTGCTGAGCGGAAATTTCGTGCCCACTGCTTTTGGCATCGCCGCTGGCGCTGGCGATTGCCGCGGGCCAGCTTTGCATGCCGATTACCGCCACGCAGGCAATCGAGGCGGCGACCGCGGCGAAGACAGGCAGTTTGCTGCGTGCAGGTTTCGCGGCCTGCACAGTTGATCCGCCGAGCACAGCGTCCGCGTCCAGCAGATCGTCGAGCCCCGATGTTGCTCCGGCCTTTTTGAGGCTGACTTTTTTCGGAGCCGGACTCATAAATGCAGCCGGACCCGTCATCGCGACCTCGTAATCGTCGGCATTCTTCGCCTTCGGATTGATCGGTTTAAAAGCCGCCGAGACGCCGCTGTCCTGAAAGTCGTTGGTCTTCGGTTTACTGACACCGGGCAATGCCGAAGCAAAGAGGTTGCGGCTCGCGTTACCCTCGCGCGCCGCATCCCACATGTTTTGTCCGGTTACGTCGTCTTTGCCTTCGTTTGATCTCCGACCCGACATTTGCACATCCTCCACTGACTTACGGTCCAACTTGTGTTGGCTTCTGGAGGGGAGAAGTACGCATGCAGTGTAAAAATCGCCTTAGAGACGAGTCAAAAATCGGGAGATGGATAAAATTTTCGGTTTTTTTATCTCTCTCTTTCGGGGTCTGGGTCTCCGGCCCCTATGCCGGATCATTCCCGTCGGACGGTTGATGTTGGTCGGACTGCCATGCCTCGATTGATGCGGCGCTGCGTACGGACATTTCGCGATAGAATGCCGCCAGCCGCGATAAGGCGATTTTGAGTACGACTTTTCCCGATCGCCGCGACCAGTGCATCGACGTCTCGATGGCCTCGATCCCCTCAAGAAAACAGCACACCCGCAAGGCTACATCCGAAAGGCCGGGGCCGAGCGCCCCAAGCGCGTCCGACAGCCGTTCCCGTGCTGCGCCTGCTCCGCCATCCACATCCCGTTCCTGCGCGGAGACGCGCATGCCGCCCTGAACGCCCGATGTGAGGAACCGCTGCCAGTCCTGTGTCACGCCGGGGGCCATTTGGCTGCGCTCGAAGTCCGCCCGCAACCGCTCGGCAGCCGTCACCTCGTCCCGGGTCAGAAACGGCTTACCGTCAGCGTCGCGCCGGCGGGCGAGCCAACCGATAGGCGAATCGGCGACGGGAGCCGGCGCAGGCGTCGGGGCGGGAGGTCGTTTTTCCGTGAAGGCACGGTCAGCAGCAGTCCATGCCGCACTGCGTTGTTCACGGGCGGTGCGGGGTGGCCGCTTGCGGTCTTTGACCGGGACCGCGCGGTAAAGACAGCCTCCGGCGGTCTTGCGCACCGCAACAAGGCTGCCTTCGGCGAGCAATACGTCGATCGCCTGCACAGATAAACGCGCCTGAAGGTCAGCGCCCCCCTTTCGGACGCGAAAAACACCGGCTTCGTGGGCTTTTGCGGGGTGAAAAACACGCATTGCAGCGTCGTTAAGTGAGCGACGGACACGGCGCGCGTCGCGAAGAGCGGCGGCGCTGTGTATGGTTAACGAGGTCGGTTGCATCCAGTTCTCCTGCGTCCCAAATCAGGAAAATTATCTAGAACAAACAATGAACAAAATCAAACGAAATCGTTGCTGCGCGCGCTGTCGTCAAAGAGCGTCGCCTTTACCGTAAGTTAGGCATGTTATGTCAATATCTCGTCTTATGCGGATCTTTGGTCGTTCCGCAGAGGATTCAGAAGGCCGGAAATGAACAAAGCGTCGATCATCCGTTACGGTTCCGCAACAGCACTGGGTTTGGCAATGAGTGCCGCCCTTTTGAGCGCGGCCAGTATGGGCAACCGGGCGAGCGACAGTGCCAGGGAAGACAAGCTGACCGAGATGGTCGCCGTCGATGCCGCACAGGCTTTGCAGGCCATCGATCTGAACATGGCGGCAATGGCTCAGAGCCTCGCCGCGACAGGCACAGCAACCGGCGGCGTCCTGCCGCCCGAAAGATTCGCGCAGCTGGCACAGCGGTTCTTTGCCCTTACCGATGATACTCAGGGCATCGCCTTTTTCCGCAACTTTCCCGATCAGGCCAGCGCCCTTCAGTTTGCGGCGCCGAATGCCGAAGGGATTGCGGAGTTTTCGACCGACAACGGATCTCTGTATCTGGGTGCATCGCAGGTGATGCGCGACCGCCGGATCGATGGCGCACGGCTGGCGTTTTCGGGCGCAGGCGGCAAGCTGCCCCTGAGTCTGGTATCCGGCCCGCAAGCCCGCGAGCGGATGGGGCAGGCGCTGGGCTTTGATTTGCCGCTGTCGTCGAGCCTTTTTGAAGTGCGCGCAGGCGAGATCGTTCCGGTTCAAACGACCACACTCTTCTCGCAGGGAACAGCAGGCTTCTGGCGTCTGCTCGGCGTGCGCGGCGTTGGGCCTGATGGCCGCGCACGGACACTTGGCGTACTTGCCGCGTTCGTCGATGCAACAGCCGCATTCGGTATCCGCAATGCACCGCCGCTGACCGTGACCGGACCGCTTGATGTGACGTCCCTGCCGGGCGCGGGTTCGTACCGGAACGGCGGCCAGACACGTCAGGTTTCGGTATCGTCCGGCAATCAGGGCTTTACGCTGGCCTATGCCTCGCAGAAGACGTCGCTTGGCGCACTGAAATGGGTGCTCGCACTTCTCGGCGGTCTGATTGCGGCGGGGACGACTTTCTATGCCGTTTCGCAGGAAAATCAGGGCCGCACGAATGCGGAGAAAAACCTCGCCCGTCACCGGCGCGAGTTCAAGAAACGCACGGTCGAACTGAAGCGCAGCGAAGACCGCTTTCGCCGTCTGGCAGAGTCAACCAACGTCATCCCATGGGCCGCCGACCTGAACGATGGCCGCTTTACCTATATCGGGCCGCAGGTCGAGCGCCTGTGCGGATATCCCGCGAAATCATGGTGCGCGCGCGGTTTCTGGAGCGATCATGTTCACCCCGAAGACCGGCGTAAGTTCGTTGATAAGGTCAGCCAGCTGAAAGGCGGCGATCATGCCACCGTCGAATATAAAGTGCGCAGTGCGGATGGGCGCGTTGTGCATATGCGGAATATGCTGGCAGTCATCGACTCGCGCTCAAAGGACGGTACGACAACCCGCGTCGCTCAGGGCTACATGCTCGACATTACCGAGATGAAGACTGCGCAGGTTACGTTGAACGAGGCGCGTCAGGGCGCCGAAGAAGCCAATAAATCGAAGTCCGAATTCCTCGCCAATATGAGCCACGAATTGCGGACGCCGCTGAACTCGGTCATCGGGTTTGCCGAGGTGATGAAA
This sequence comes from uncultured Neomegalonema sp., assembly GCA_937958345.1. Lineage (GTDB taxonomy): Bacteria > Pseudomonadota > Alphaproteobacteria > Rhodobacterales > Rhodobacteraceae > JAHDDY01. The sequence continues at coordinate 6,687 of CALGNW010000099.1, forward strand.
GACGAGGTCTTCGGGCCTATCGGTGAGCGATATAAAGAATATGCCGAGAGTGTGCATACGTCCGGCCAGCATCTGCTGTCGCTGATCAACGACGTACTGGATCTGTCAAAAATCGAAGCGGGCAAAATCGAGCTGGTCGAAGAAGAAACCGATATCGCGGTTGTTCTGTCGAAGTGCCGCCAGTTGCTGCACGAGCGTGCATCGCAGGCCGGTCTGCATATCCGGTTGGAAATTCCCGCGCCGCTGCCATTCGTCATCGTCGACGGCCGTCGCATCAAACAGGTAATCCTGAACCTGATGTCGAACGCGGTGAAGTTTACACCGCCGGGTGGCCGCATCACCTTGAGGGCAGAATTGCAGGCCCCGAAAGGGCTGCTGATTTCTGTCGGCGATACCGGCATCGGCATGTCGAAAGACGAGGTCAGCGTCGCCCTGGAGCAATTCGGCCAGATCGACAGCGAGCTGTCGCGTCAGCACGAGGGAACCGGTCTGGGTCTGCCGATCGCGCGCTCGCTGGCCGAACTGCACGGCGGCGAGCTGGAAGTCGAGTCCAAGAAGGACGCGGGCACGACCGTAACGTTGTGGCTGCCGATTCAACGTCTCGTGCCAAAGGCGAAGGACGGCAAGGTCGCCTGAGCGACCGCGCCCTCTCATCGACAACCAAGAATTGCAATAGCAGGTAAAGTCTGAAATTTCTGACGCGGTGCGCCGATCAGCTTAATCACTGCGTAAACTTTATCGCTCAAACCTGAAGAATATTCTGGATTAATTTGAGAGATGAACAATGAGCCATTTTCAGGACTTTATTGTCAGGCGCAACGAAGGCAGCATCTCGATCGGGGTTGGTATCGTCTTCCTGCTGGTAGGCGGGGCCGTCGCCGGTGCGGTCGATTATTCCAATGCACATAACAGACGCGCCGACCTGCAGCGCGCCGCCGACTCGGCCGCGCTGGCCGGTGCATCGCGCGAAGACATGAAAAATGCCGCAATCGAAGAACTGGCGCGCTCGAACCTGCGTGACGCACAGCTGCGCGGAGCGCCGGTCGTGGTTGCAACGCGGGACAATGAAGACATTGTCCGCGTAAAAATCACGGCGGAATCGCCGACGGCAATGTTGGGAATTCTCGGATATGACGGCGTCGAGGTTTATGCCGAAAGCGCCGCCGCCTTTGTTCCGCCAAGCGGCAAGATCGAGGTCGCACTGGTCCTGGATACAACCGAATCCATGGAAGACGACATGGCCAAACTGCGCACCTCTGCACAGCAGTTGGCGGCGACCCTTTTCGAGTACGGCGAAGAGAATATGAAAGTGTCGGTCGTTCCTTATGCCGGAGCTGTCAACATCGGCAACACTGGAACCCAGATGGCGTGGATGGATACCGCCGGGCAGGCCCCCTATCACGGATACGCAATGGAGGGGCGCAGCGTTACGTTTTGCACCCCGCCGCCGCCGCCGCCGTCGACAACCACGCCACCGCCAGTAACGGAACCACCGGAGACAACGGTAACGCCCCCTCCCCCAACACCACCGGCATGCAACGAAGTGTGCGGATGCCCCGGTAAAATGGCATGCGGGGGCGGTGGCGACGGCGCAAACCTGAGTATCGACAATCCGTTGAAATACGCCGGCGCGTTCCTCGGCGGCCTGATCGGAACCGGCGAGGCCGACGCAGGGCCTCTGCCCTATCCGACGCCCGACCCCAACAGCTGTCCCATAAACAACCCGGATCAAATCAACTATTTCGACATCTACGACGCGCTGCCGGGTGTCGGGTGGGGCGGGTGTGTCGAAGCGCGGCCCGCACCCTATGACGTGACTGATGCCGCCCCGAATGCCGACGGCGGCAACACACGGTTTGTGCCGTATTTTTGGGCGGACGAGTCGGATGCGACAGGTCCGGGAACGTCGAGCGGATGGCGCAACAACTTCGTTGATGATTTTGCCGCCGGCCCCGCCTACGATGACACCACCTCCAAGCTGGGTCAGTGGAGTGACTGGAAGCGGAACAACATCTACAAATACAATGATGTTGCCGCCACGGATCTGGACATCGTCGAGACCGGCGCGGACCGTGTCGGACCGAACCGTGCCTGCCCCGACCCGATGCTGCCGCTGACCGACAATCAAATGGCGGTATCGGATCGGATCGCATCCCTGAGCCACCGTAACGGCGGTGGAACGGTTATTTCCGAGGGTCTGATGTGGGGATGGCGCGCATTATCGCCCGGTGAGCCCTTTAGCCAGGGCATCGATTACGACGAAGAGACCCGCAAAATTATCATCCTGATGAGCGACGGCGCCAATAGCGTTATTGCGCGCAATGATATCGACGGCACACCCGCCGACGACACAATGGGCGATTATACTGCTTACGGATTCGCACGTGAATTTGATCAAAAATTCCCATCCCGGGGCATGATCGATACGGATGCAGACTCCGCGACGCCTTATTTTACACAAATCCGCGATGCGCTGGATGATCGGACTCTGCAGGCGTGTTCGAACATCAAGGATGCCGGACTGGAAGATAATCCCGTCGAGATTTACACCGTTCTGGTCGGAGACAGCGATTCATTGACCGCCGAGCTGATGGCAACCTGCGCCACGACGCGCTCGGATCACTATAAGGGTGTCTCGTCTGCGACACAGCTGAGCGATGCCTTTGCCGAGATTGTCGGCGATATTACCAGTGCGGGCACGTCGCGATTGGTGAACTAGGGCGGATCGCGTTTGCCGGGCAACTGCCCGGCAGGTTTACACGCCGGTTTGTGTGTGAAACCTGATGCGACGGTGGCCGCGTCAGCGATCAGTGCTTCGGGCCGTCAATGGCGGCGCAGATAAGCTCACCGGAACAAAAGGCATATGGTTCGCCCATGTGCCTTTTCTTTTGCGCGTTCGCGACAGGGTAGTGACTCGCACACCGCATGGCAGGACGCGCGACAGTGCGTGCCGGTCATCGTCATCGGTCACGGCGCAATCCGGGGCACAGGCTCTCGCCACAGGCCAGGACCGGACCGGGACAAACCCCATCACCCTTGCGGCAGAGACAGCCAAAGAAAACGGCGCGCCGATGATACACCGGCGCGCCGTCCTATTATTGTCAACGCCTGCTGAAAAGACGATTCTCACTTCTCGGGCAAGCCTTAGGATCAGGCAGGCTTGCGCCGACCCTTCCAACCCGCGCCGACGCCCATAAGCAGGATGAGTGCAAGCATGCCCGGCGCAGGGATACGGCCCCGCTCGGTCGCGATGAAGACGTCATCCTGAATCCACGAAATGTCCGTGTTGTCGAGGATGATGTCGGCAAGCGAACGGTTGTTGAGCCATGACAGCACATCGCCGTCAAAGAGGCTTTCATACCAGAACCGGTCGCCGTCACGCAGGCGGGTGAATTGATCGGTGATAATCGTCCAGTTCAGCTCGCCCACGAGCGAGCCATCCTTTGGCGTCTCAAGCAGCGCACCAAGGAAAGGGTCGAGGCCGTCGGGTGTTGCGCCGTAGAGGTCTTTCAACTCGGCAACAACCAAGGGGTCATCGGACAGCTCGTCCCATGAATCCACAGGCTCAAGACCGTAAGCAGCGCGCAGCACGTTATAGTCTTCGATGCCGTGATCGCGCGCCCGCGCAATGTTACGGGCCATCAGATCGCCGTCTTCACCATCACCCGCGTTGAGGAAATTGCGAAGTTCGTCCGACATCATCATGTCGACTTCCATCGCCTCCTGCTGAGCCAGACCGCGCAGCAACGGATCGGTTCCGCCCGCCTCGACAAACTCGTCGGGATTGAAAAAGCCGTCGCGCAGCGCGAGGTGGCCCTGTGCGATGGGATCACCGTTCTCTGCCAGACGTTCAAGCTCGTCGGGGATCATCGAGTGACAAAACCGGAAAGCGCAGGTCGAAAATTCGTTGGTTAGTCCCGCCGATGTCGTGGAATCGTAGCCCTGATACTCGCCGATGGCATCGTCACCGAGTAATTTGGGCAGCCATTCATTATACGTGACCGACTGGATCTGCGCGCCGACGAGTGCCCGCGCCTCCTGATAAACTTTCTCGCCGCTCCAATCCGTATTCACTTCGCTGAGCGTGTCGGCGATGCGGTTATGCTCGCGGGCAAAGATCGTGTGCATTGCCGTAAGCTGTTGTTGCTCGCCGACGCGCGGATCGCCCGCCTGAAACTGGCCGTCTTCACCGGTCGGCAAATACCCGTTTTCATCGACAATCATGCGGCCCGAGCCGTCATTCTCGCGCAACGAGGCCGCTTGTTCTTCGGTGGTTCCGTAGACCATCGACGCGTCAATATAGGCGGTTGCATTATTGATCTGCACGCCATCCACCTGTGCGGACCGGCCAACGTCGCCCATGTCACCGCCGAGGGCGATAGTGTCCGCCTCGTGGCTTTCGGCGGTCAGTGTAATGTCGTGATCGAGGAACTGACCCCAAGCCCAGAACATACTGCTGAGTCCGTCGGAACTGGTCGGCTGATCGCCCTCGCTTTGGGCCATCGTTGTCGAGACGTCGCGGGAGTCCGGTCCGTCCATCCGCATCATGTCATCGCTTTGCGCCAGACTGGTGAAGGCAGTTCCAGACGAACCCCAATCGGTGTTCGTCACGTTGTTACCACTGCCGTCATAGGTGCGATACGCCGTGCCGTCGATTACGAGGTCACCCGGTGCGGTCGCGAACCCCTCCGCACTACACGAGGACAGGCCGCTGCCCGTCGGGCAAACTGTTCCGGCATAGACGGGCGTCAAGAATGTCGACGCTGCCAAGGCAAGCAGCGGGATTCGGATGACCTGCACGTTATTTCTCCTCGGATTCGCAACGCTGTGCGCAGTCTACAGAGCAATCCTCACGCCATTATGAACGGAAACCGAAAGTTTTTCCTTGCAGCATCAAATAGAGAATTTCGGCACGATTCGTCGGTAATGACCGGAGCCGATATCAAGGCCTGCGGTAATGTGCAGCGTTATCCCATTCCGGGACATCACTGATCCTGAAAAGGGACGAATGCGATTTTGGCGGCGTATCGAACGCGCAACGGGTGCGTATAATTGTGACTGGCGCGCTCTCAAAGACGCGCCCGCGTGACTGTAAATATATGTCAGCACAGGATAGCAGAATTGAATGTACGGCGTACTTCAAAATACAATTAGGCACTGAAGCCTATAAATCATTGAATTTCGGCGTTTTTACTTTTTAATTACTATACCGTTTCGAATTTTATCAAACTTCGAGCACGATTACGGACAAATTCCTATCGAGTTTTCAGCATTTTTACCGCGTATTCATCCGACCCGGCTATCTTCTGTCCCGACGACAACGAAAACAACCTAACGTCAATCCAAGGGGACTACTTATGTCGAAATTCATCAAATCTGTTGCTGCTGCCGCTGTTCTCGCCACGTCTGCTACTGGTGTTCAAGCTGCTTCGCTGAGCACGGATGTCGATGTTCAACTGCCGTCGAT
>CALGNW010000100.1 GCA_937958345.1 uncultured Neomegalonema sp.
AAACTGGGATCGTCTTGTGTGAAATAGACATTGGTTTTGTTATACGACCGATGCGCATGGGGCGCGGCAATTTCCGCTTCGGCGGTCAGGGATGCGATGGCCTCGGGTCGAACGAAGCTTTTCAGGACCGCGCACCCGTCTCGATCAAGCGCCGCGCGCGTTTCGGAGAGTAAAGCCCGATAACCATCGCCAGCCGCGTCGTTGAGCGGATATGCTTCCAAATCTATAAGGTCAGAAATACGCTCGACCATCGCTCTCCCTCCTTATCCGGGTGTCATTGCCGCCCACCGCGCACGACTTCATAGCCTTGCTCCTCGGGTTCATCGTCGATCATCTCGGCGGGAAAGCCCTCGGCCAAAACCGACAAGCCCGTCGCTTCTTCGAGGCGCTGGATGATCGACGGCGAGTTCGCATCGGGTCCATAGCGCGCGATACCATCATCCATGATTTCAATCAGCTTGGGATTCAGCTCGATGGGCACGTCATGGGCGTCGGCGATGGATTGGAACAGGCCAATGTCTTTCTTCACCAGCCCCATCGTGAAGTCGATATTGCGCGACCCGTTCAGGATGATCTGGCTTTCGGTCTCATGCACAAAGCTGTTGCCGGAGGAAATGCGGATCGCCTCATAGGTCGTAGCAAGATCCATCCCGGCGGCCTTGCACACCGTCAGCGCTTCGGCACAGGCGACCAGATTCACCGTGGCGAGATAGTTCGTCATCACCTTCAGTACGGACGCCGAGCCGAGCGGCCCTGTATGCAAGACCCGCCGCCCGAGCGTCGTCAGCAATGGCAGCATCCGCTCGAAAGTCGCCCGCTCGCCGCCCGCAAAGATCGAGATATTGCCCGTGGCGGCGCGGTGACATCCGCCGGATACCGGACATTCGAGCGTTTCGCCGCCCTTGGCCGCGACCCGCTCTGCGAGCCGCTTTACTTCGCTCGCGTCGGTGGTGGACATCTCCAGCCAGATTTTGCCGGAGGTCATTTCGGAGAGCAGGCCGTTCTCGCCCTCCATCACCGCTGCGGAAGCCGCAGGCGAGGGCAGGCACGTCACCACCGCATCGCAAGCGCGCATCAGGGCGGCGGGGGTATCGCCCGACTTTGCCCCGCGCGCAACAAAACCGGCCACCGCACCGGCATCCAGATCGTGAACCGTCGTGTCATATCCGTTGCGCAGCAAAGACCCCGCCAGCTTGCCGCCCGCGTTGCCCAATCCGATGAAGCCGATTTTCATACTGATACCTTTGAAAAAATTTCCAAGAGCGTCAGCGCAGTTCCCGATCCGCGCAAGTCTGAAACCGACACCACAAGGTCGGGATTCTACCCCGTGGCAAAGACCGCGCTGCCCAGTGCCTCCATCCTCGGGATCACGCCGAGGCCGGGGGCATCCGCAGCGGTCATGTACCCGTCCGCGATCTGCGGCCCGCCATCGGCAATCACCAGATCGGTATATTCGTGGAAGGCCGAGGACTGGGAGTGAAACACCGTCGGGGTGGAATGTGCCAGATGGGCAATCGCGGCGGTGGCAATTTCGCCGCCCCACGCATCCTCGATGGTCATGTAAATTCCGAACTCGATACACAGGTCGCGGAACTGCCGTGCCTTGGTGATTCCGCCGAGGCGGTTTATCTTGACGTTGACCTGATCCATCGCGCTGTCATTGCGGCCCCGGATCAGCATGCCGATGCTGTCCATACATTCATCAAGGATCATCGGCTGATCGCAATGCCGCCGGATTGACAGGCACTCCTCGTATGTCAGGCAAGGCTGTTCCATATAATAGTCCATGCCCCTGGTCGCGCCGACAACCCGCATCGCATCATGCATCTTCCACGTGGTATTGGCATCGGCGGCAAAGATATTGCCCGGCGCGCGATTGCCGAGGATTTTTGTGATCCGCTCGATATCCTCATCCGCATCGCCGCCGACTTTGATCTGGTATTTGCCGAAGCCCTCGTCCTGATATTGCTTCAGCCGTTCGACCATCGCGTCGGGTTCCTGCCGCGAGAGCACTTTGAACAACCGCACCCGCGGGTTCCGCAATCCGCCGAGCAGCATGTAACAGGGCAGGTCCATCGCTTTGCCCAGAATATCCCAGAACGCCATATCGAGCGCCGATTTGATATAGGGATGCCCGCGCAGGTTTTTGTCCATCAGATCGTATATCGCATCAATCTGGCGCGGGTCCGCCCCGATCAATGCGGGGGCAAGCGTTTCGATCCCCGAGCGCACGCCCTGAGCATAGGCGGGCAGGTAGGCCGGACCCAACGGACAGCTCTCGCCGCATCCGGTGATTCCCGCATCGGTTTCGACAATCACAACCGTACTGTCAAAGGCGGCAAAGGACTGTCCGCCCCAACTATACGCACCCTCCTTCATCGGCAGATCGACCCGATACGCGGATATCTTTGTGATTTTCATGCGGCATTTCTCCTGTGCTGGCGCGAGAGTGGGCGGGATATCGGGATGGCTCAAGCAAACTCTGCCTTGTTAGTTACAAACAGAACCAATATCACGATGACGCAAGCCAGCGGAGGAACGGATATGGACAGTCTGAGCGCGTTCGAGCGCATGACCCGCGCGCCCTCTCTGCCGGGGGCGCATGACGGCTATATGCCCGGTTTCGGGAACGACTTCGAGACCGAGGCTCTGCCGGGTGCGCTGCCGCAGGGTATGAACAGCCCGCAGAAATGTGAATACGGGCTTTATGGCGAACAGCTTTCGGGAACGGCCTTCACCGCGCCCAGCCACCAGAACGAGCGGACGTGGTGTTATCGCATCCGTCCCTCGGTCAAGCATTCGCACCGGTACGAAAAAATCGCGCTGCCCTATTGGAAGTCCGCCCCGCATGTGGTCGAGGATGTCACCTCGCTGGGCCAGTATCGCTGGGACCCCGTCCCGCATTCGGACAGCCCGCTGACATGGCTGACCGGCATGCGGACCATGACGACGGCGGGAGATGTGAACACACAGGTCGGCATGGCCAGTCATGTGTACCTTGTGACCGACAGCATGGTGGACGATTATTTCTACTCTGCCGACTCGGAGATGCTGATTGTCCCGCAGGAGGGACGCCTGCGGTTTTTCACCGAACTCGGGATCATCGACCTCGCACCGCAGGAAATTGCCATCATCCCGCGCGGGTTGCTGTATCGTGTCGAGGTGGCGGAGGGTCCGGCGCGCGGGTTTGTCTGCGAGAATTACGGCCAGAAGTTTGCCCTGCCGGGGCGCGGACCCATCGGCGCGAATTGTATGGCGAACCGCCGCGATTTCAAAACGCCGGTTGCGGCATTCGAAGACCGCGACGCGCCCTCGACCGTGACAATCAAATGGTGCGGGCAATTCCATGTGACAAAGATCGGCCACAGCCCGCTGGATGTGGTGGCGTGGCATGGAAACTATGCGCCGGTGAAGTACGACCTGAGGACATACTGCCCCGTCGGGGCGGTGCTGTTCGACCATCCCGACCCGTCAATCTTTACCGTGCTGACCGCGCCGTCGGGGCAGGAGGGAACGGCGAATATCGATTTTGTGCTGTTCCGTGAACGCTGGATGGTGGCCGAGAATACCTTCCGCCCGCCTTGGTATCATAAGAACGTCATGTCCGAACTGATGGGCAATATCTACGGCCAGTATGACGCCAAGCCGAAGGGATTTATCCCCGGCGGCATGAGCCTGCACAACATGATGCTGCCGCATGGTCCCGACAAAAACGCGTTTGAGGGCGCGTCGAATGCCGATCTGAAGGCGCAAAAACTCGACAACACGATGTCGTTCATGTTCGAAACCCGCTTTCCGCAACACCTGACCCGTTTCGCCGCCGAGGAAGCGCCCTTGCAGGATGATTACATCGACTGCTGGGAAAGCCTCGAGAAGAAATTCGATGGCACGCCGGGGCCGAAATGAAACTTTACAGCTATTGGCGCTCCAGCACGTCGTACCGCGTGCGCGCGGCATTGAACCTGAAGGGTGTTTCGTATGAAACCGTGCCCGTCGATCTGGTTGCCGGAGAGCAGTTGAGCGGGGATTATGCCGCCCTCAATCCGGCGCGCGGCGTCCCCGTGCTGGTGCTGGATGACGGAACGGCGCTGACCCAGTCGATGGCGATTTTGGATTACATCGAGGCGACGTGGCCGGACCCTGCGTTGCTGCCCGCCGGTCCGGTCGCGCGGGCGCAGGTTATGGCAGCGGCGCATGTGATCGCAACCGACATTCACCCCGTCAACAACACCCGCGTTATCCGCCGCCTGTCCGAGTCCTTCGGCGCGGCGGAAGAACAACAGGCGGCATGGATGTGCCACTGGATGGCGCAGGGGTTTGCCGCTGTCGAGGAGATGGTGTCCGGCGATACCGCGTTCGCCTTTGCCGAGGCCCCCGGCCTCGCCGACCTTTGCATCACGGCACAGGTTTATAACGCCCGCCGCCGGGGGCTGGATATGGACCCTTTTCCTAATCTGGCGCGCATTGAGAAAAACTGTCTGGCGGTCCCCGCAATAAAAGCGGCGCATCCCGACAACCAGCCGAAAGCAAAGGGAGCGGTATGGGCAGCCTGATCAAATCCTGGGTGGAGAGCGCAAACAGCGCAGAGACTCCGTTCCCGCTGAACAACTTGCCCTTTGGCCGGTATTTCGATGGAGCGGTGAAGACGCCGTGTACCGCCATCGGTGATGATATTCTCGATCTGCGGGCGGTGGAAAAAACAGGCTTGCTGACGGTCGGGCGCGGCGATTTCTTTCAGCATGCGGGCGGGGTCAATGCGTTCATGGAGGCGGGACCGGAAACATGGTCCGCCGTTCGCGCCGCGCTGACCAAATTGCTTTCCGAAAGTAACTTTGAGAAGCGCGAGGCCCTGTCGGCATGTCTGCGTCCGATGAACGAAACGCGCATGGCCATGCCCTTTGATGTGTCCGAGTTTACGGATTTTTACGCCGGACGTCACCACGCCACCAATGTCGGGACGATGTTTCGGGGGGCGGAAAATGCGCTGCCGCCGAACTGGCTGCATATCCCCATCGGATACAATGGCCGGGCATCGAGTGTTGTTGTTTCCGGCAGCGACGTGCGCCGTCCGTGGGGTCAGCTAAAAAGCCCCGACCACGATGTGCCCGCTTTCCTGCCGTCGCGGCGGTTTGATTTCGAACTGGAAATGGGTGCGGTCGTCGGGATGCCGTCGGATGGTCCGATCTCGGTAACCGAAGCCGATGCCGCGATCTTCGGCTATGTTCTTTTGAACGACTGGTCGGCGCGCGATATTCAGGCGTGGGAGTATCAGCCGCTCGGCCCGTTTCAGGCAAAGGCAACGGCCACGACAATCTCGCCCTGGATTGTGACCGCCGAGGCGCTGGACCCGTTTCGCGTCGATACCCCCGCGCGCGAATTTGCATTGCTGGATCATCTGAAAGACGCGGGGCCGATGCTTTACGACATTGAACTGGACGTGACGCTTTCGCCGAAGAACGGCGCACCGACAACGGTGACGCGCACGAATTATCGCGAGATGTATTATTCGGCTGCGCAACAGCTGGCGCATCATACGACCTCGGGCTGTCCGATGCGCACAGGCGACCTGCTCGGATCGGGAACGATTTCGGGACCGGAAAAATCCGCACGCGGTTCGATGCTGGAACTCAGTTGGGGCGGGAAAGAGCCTCTGACGCTGGACAACGGAGAAACGCGCGCGTTCCTTGAGGACGGTGATACGCTGACACTGAGCGGCGCGGCGCGGGGCGACGGGTTTACCATCGGTTTCGGCCCGTGCGCCGGTACGCTGCTACCTGCGCTGAACGAGCCTTACGCAGTCTGAACTATGTTGAATATCCGCCCGGCTCCGGCCCGGCCTACGGGAGACTACCATGACCAAAGCCTTCGCCTCTGCCGGAGATATGACGGAAAAGAAAATATCTTTCACCGAAGTCGGCGACGGCCTTTGGGCCTTTACCGCCGAGGGCGATCCGAACTCGGGTGTCATCATCGGCGACGAGAGCGTTATGATCATTGAGGCTCAGGCAACACCGCGCCTTGCCGGTAAGGTGATCGAAAAGGTGCGCGAGGTCACGGACAAACCGATCAGCCATGTTGTCCTGACCCACTATCACGCCGTTCGCGTGTTGGGCGCATCGGCCTTTGACGCCGAGCAGATTATCATGTCCGACATGGCGCGCGGCATGGTCGCCGAACGGGGGCAGGAAGATTGGGACAGCGAGTTTCAACGCTTTCCGCGTCTGTTCGAGGGCCACGAGAGCATCCCCGGTCTGACATGGCCGACAACGACGTTCAACGACAGCATGACGGTATATCTCGGCAACCGGCGGGTTGACCTGAAGCACTTGGGCCGTGCGCATACTGCCGGAGACATCGTGGCGCATGTGCCGGATCAGAATGTCATGTTTACGGGCGACATCGTTGAATACCACTCAGCATGTTACTGCGGCGACGGGTATTTCGGAGATTGGGGCGGCACGCTCGACGCGATCAAAGCCTATGAGGTCGACGCGATTGCACCGGGGCGCGGTGATGCGCTTGTGGGTCGTGAGATGGTCGATAAGGCCATCGAAAGCACGCGCGATTTTGTCGACAGCACGTACCGTCCGGCGGCAAAAGTTGCGGCGCGCGGCGGCAGCCTGAAAGACGCATGGGATGCGGTGCGCGAGTCGTGTGATGCGAAGTTCGGCGACTATGCAATCTACGAACATTGCCTGCCTTTCAACGTCGCGCGGGCTTATGACGAGGCGCGCGG
>CALGNW010000101.1 GCA_937958345.1 uncultured Neomegalonema sp.
GCATCGTAAGATACCTGCGTACCGCCTGCGACATCGCTTAACGCAACACGAGCTGCGCCCTTGGCCATACCGGCGACGCCGCCCTTGCCCTCGCCGGACAACGTGAGGCTTTGCCCCTCGATCACATCCGACAGCTCAACAACGCCATTGAAGGTTGCTTTCACCGGACCGATCTTCTGAACGACAACCGCCTCGAACGTCGATGGCGAGGTCCGCGTCATTTCTTTACAGCCGGGAATAGATGCCTGAAGCACTGCCGGATCATTGAGCGCACGCCAAACCGTCATTCGGTCAGCAGCAATCACTTGCACACCATCAAGTTTCATCGAAATCTCCCGTGTTCATCTCGTTGCGTTCACGAAACTAATTGCCCCGTCCCGCGTTTTCCGTTTAATCCGGCGTCACTCTGAAAGAGCCGCACGCGCTTTGCAATGCCGTAAAATCATCAGCCCCGTCAGAACGCGATCATCACAGCCCGGATTCTTTCGCGTGACCGAAACGCACAAATCTCTCGCGCAGCCGTGATTCGCTTGCGACACAGTGTCATTATAGGGTGTTATGGCAGTCGGATTGAAAGGGCTCACCATGAAGAATAACCGCATGAAAGCCCGCGCATGGCGCGGTTTTGCCTTGGGTGCAGCCTTCGCTTCCGTTGCAGGAACAGCACAAGCGGACCGGAGTGTTGTTGTCGAGCTTTATACCAGCCAAGGCTGCAGCTCCTGCCCTGCTGCCGATAAAATTCTGAAATCGCTCAAGCAACAGGGCAATATTATCGCCCTTTCGCTGAATGTCGATTACTGGGACTACCTTGGGTGGAAAGATGATCTCGCGCTTGCCGGCAACAGCAAACGGCAACGGAATTACGCCAAGATCATGCGCTCGCGGCACGTCTACACACCGCAGCTGATGATCGACGGCAAAATGGACGTTGTCGGCAGCCGCCGGTCACAGGTGGACTCGGCCATCGCAACCTATAGCCGGACCGAAGACGAGGCGCAGATTGACGCGCGGGTCAGCGGCGACACAATTCTCTTTTCCGTGACCCCCTCCGCGCAGACCAACGGAAACGCCGTGATTTGGCTCGTCGGTTTCGATGACACCGTCATCAAGAACATCGGCGGCGGCGAGAATCATGGACGCAGCATCGAGTATTCGAATGTCGTGCGTGAGTGGCGCGAGGTGGGCCGCTGGGACGGAAAATCGTCATTGAATCTTCAGAGCCGGAAACCCAAGGGCGAGGGCGGATTTGCGATCATCGTTCAAGAGGGCGAAGTCGGTCCGATTCTCGGGGCAACGCAAGTCAGCTATTGACCGGCAAGACCTTTCCCCAACGGTTGTGCATCCAGAAATATTGCTCGGGCCTTGCGCGGGCCCACGCTTCGACGCGCGCGTTTATATCGGCGGTGACATCCTCGGCTGTCCGCCCTTCGACCGGCAGCGGCGGCTCGATCACCACCTGAAAACGGCTGGACCGCCCAAGTCGCTCGGCCCTGACCGGCAACAGCGCAGCACCGTGGTTTAACGCAATCTCGGCGGCCCCCAGCGAGGTTTTGGCAGGATGGCCGAAAAAAGGAATTTCCGGTGCACGGCTGAACCGCTGGTCCGTCAGAATCAGCGCAGCGCCCCCGCCGCGGACGTGGCGCAACATGCCCATCGCGCCGCGCCGCCCCTTATGAAAAAGCGGCGCATCAATCGCGCCCATTGCCTTCATTGCAAAGCGGTCAAACAGCGGATTGTTGAACCTGCGGTAGATCAGAGCGGGCGGCCATCCCTGCTGTGCGAATGCAACACGGATCATTTCCCAATTCCCGAAGTGACCGGTCGCCAGAACGGCACCCTGCCCCGCAGAGCGCGCAGCATCAAGATGCTCGACCCCGACGACGCTAATCCTGTCCGGCTGGGCAATGAATTCCTGCAGATAACAATACTCGATCAGCGTGCGGGTCAAACTGTCGAGCATGCCTGTAACAATCGCACGACGCCCGGCGACATCAATTTCAGGCATAGCGAAGGCGACGTTGCGCTCGGCACGTTTACGCAGCGGTCGCAAGCGCCCCGCCAGACGCGCGATCCCTGCACTGGTTCCGGTAGCAAGACCCAGCGGCAGATTGCCGATCGTTTGCACAACTCCCTGCACAGCGGCGTATTCCAGCCGGTGCGATAGTTTGACGGTTTCTGTCACGGCCCGCTCCGCAGCAGTTGAGCAAACCGCGCGCCCTGCAGCGCAAGCGAGACAAGACCGCCGATCATCATTGCGTAAAGCAACCCACGCGCGCCCCATTCAAACTCGAAGGCAAAAATCCAACCGAGAGGAACCATCACGCCCAAAAACGCAAATGCGTACCGACGCGCCGCCGCCCATGTATCGCCAAGCGCCCGCACGGATTGCGCCAGCGTCAGTTGAGCGCCATCAACCGCAATGACGAAACTGACAAGCCATAACAACGGAATTGTCTGGGCAATCAACGCGGTGTCAGCACTGTAAAATCCGGCAATCGGTTCGCGAAAAAGGGCGATCAGCATGCCGCAAAGACTCATCGCTGCGACCGTTGTACCCAACCCTACCCAACCGGCAAGCCGGGCGTCGGCAATGTCGCCTTTACCCCAGGCATTTCCGACAAGAACCGCCGTTGCGGAACCAATTCCCAACGCCACCATGAACATCACAGCCTCAACATTTGCAGCGATACTATAAGCCGCAACCGGCAGGACACCCAGCAAACCCGCAAACTGGATAAGGACGGAATGTGCCATTGTTTCGGCACCGATGCCCGCGCCGCCCGCGTAACCGATTTTGCGCGCCCGCGCACTTTTCGGCCACCAGCCCGCCCAAACGTCCCGGGCGGGTATTCCGCCGAATCCGAACCGCGCACGGTCTTTCATCCGAAGGACATAGACGACCATTGCGAACCCGAGGAAAACCCGCACAACGCTCGTGACGATCCCCGAGCCGACCGCGCCCATCGCTGGCACGCCCAAATTGCCGAAAATGAAAATCCAGTTCAGCGCGATGTTGAGAAGGTTTGCAATCAGCATTGCGATCATCCCGGGCCCCGGCCTTCTGATTCCCTCAAGGAAGAACGTCGAGACGACAAAAAACATATAGCCGATCAAGCCGGGGGCGAGCACCATCGCGACCTTGCCACCCTCTCTCGCTAATAACTCGGCCTGTCCGAAAAGCCTTAGCAGGGATTCGCCGAACAGGCATACCGCCGCACCGAGACAGCCGACCATGAGCGCAAAGGGCAAAGCGCGATACCAGATCGCCGCACACGCGCCCTCGTCCCCTGCACCAAAAGTCTGCGCAGTGGTCGCGACGACACCGATCATCAGTCCGACGCCGAACACCAACAAGGGAATGAAAATAGAAGCACCGATGGATGCGTAGGCCAATTCCTCGGTGCTGAAGCGTCCGACCATAACGACATCCGCAAGAACCATCGTCAGGATACCGGCACGCGAAACGACGGTCGGCCCCGCCAACCGCAACAACTCCGCAACCTGCCGCCGGACGCGAATCGAAAGCGCAGGTGCGGACAAGTCTGCGGCTGTCATTTTTTCCGGGATATCTGAGATTAAACGAGAGGCACACGAGCGCCCCTCAAAGCCCCCTCGCATGTCACGAAGGGGGACAAGGCGGTGGTGTTCAGACGCGCGGACCGACGACCATGATCATCTGACGGCCCTCAAGCTTGGGCATCGACTCGACCTTGCCGATATCTTCGAGATCGCCCGATACGCGCTCGAGCAAGGCACGGCCAAGCTCCTGGTGGGCCATTTCGCGACCACGATACCGCAAAGTGACCTTCAGCTTGTCACCCTCGGCGAGGAACTTGCGCGCGCTGCGCAGCTTCACGTCGTAGTCATGCGTGTCGATGTTCGGACGGAACTTGACCTCTTTCAGATCGACTGTTTTCTGGGTCTTACGTGCCTCAGCAGCCTTCTTTTGGGTCTCGTACTTGTACTTGCCGAAATCGAGAATCTTACAAACGGGCGGGTCCACGTTCGGCGACACTTCGACGAGATCAAGCCCGACCTCTTCTGCAAGTTTAACGGCGTCACCGGGGTTCATCACCCCGCGATTTTCGCCCTCATGGTCAATCACGCGTACCTTCGGGCAGCGGATGAAATGGTTCACGCGGGGGCCAGTGTCTCTGGTCGGCGGCGCGAGATTCGGTCTACGAGCTATCGTCGTTCTCCATCAGTTGTTTGCGACCCGTTGATCATCGTTCAAGGGTTAGCGTCTACAGCACTTATCAGCGCCATCTGCTCTATATAGTGTAAACTCACCATAATGTCGCGGGGTTTCGCCGGGGTTTAACAATATTTTCGAGGGCGGCGTGCCGAGCATTTACGACCTAAAACCGGGTTTTCAGTCACTTTTGCGTCCGTTTTGCAGGAAATTGGCTGCAAAAAATGTGACGGCCAATCAGATTACCGCTGCCGCGATGCTTCTGAGTTTCGCGCATGGGTTGTGGATTTGGAGCAGTTCAGCGTCCGGCCTCAGCCTTTGCCTGCTGCCGTTAACCCTGTTGCTGAGAATGGCCCTCAATGCGATTGACGGAATGCTTGCCCGTGAATGCGGCATGAAAAGCCGGTTTGGCGCGTTGTTCAACGAGTTGGCCGATGTACTAAGCGACGCAGCCCTGTATTTGCCCTTCGCGATCATCGTTTCGCCTGCACTCGTCGTAGTAATCGTCGTACTCGCGGTGATCATCGAAATGACGGGAGCCATTGCGCCGATGATCGGCTCGGACCGCCAATATCAGGGGCCTTTCGGCAAAAGCGACCGCGCGGCTTTCTTCGGGCTTGGCGGTTTATTACTCGGGATTGCGGTTCTGCCGCCCGCGTGGTTCGGTTGGGCGCTGTGGTTTGCCCTCGCCCTCAGCCTATTGACCATCCGCAACCGCATTAACGGGGCTCTCTCGGAAGCCGATACATGAATATTTCGACACCGGTACTTTATGCAATCAGCGCGATTTTCGGCCTGCTGGCATTGGCGACGATCCTCGTTTGGTGGATAGGCCGGCAAAGGCCCGGCAAGGCATCGAGCGAACTCATGCTGCGGGTTAGGTCGTGGTGGGTGATGATCGGAGTCTTCACCATCGCGATGGTCGTTGATCGGACTATTTCCACGATATTTCTGGGCTTTATCTCTTATCTGGCGCTGAAGGAATATTTCTCGCTGATCCCGACAAGGCGCATAGACAGGCTGGTTCTGCTCTTTGCGTATCTCGCTGTTCCAATCCAATTCTACTGGGCGCATATCGGCTGGTACGGCATGTTCGTGGTTTTCATCCCGCTTTGGATGTTCCTGTTCTTACCGATGGTGATGGTTCTGCAGGGGCAGACCGACGGGTTCTTGCGTGCGGTCGGCACTGTCAGTTGGGGATTGATGATGACAGTCTTCACCCTTTCGCATACCGCAATGATGATCGCGGAAGGGAACATTTCGAATGGCATCGGAGCCGGAGCGGGACTGCTGTTATTCCTTGTTTTCATGGCTCAATTCAATGACGTCGCCCAATTCACCTGGGGAAAGCTAACCGGAAGGCATGCGATTGTTCCCAGCGTCAGCCCGAAGAAAACATGGGAAGGCTTCATCGGCGGCGTGCTTACGACCGCCTGTCTCGCAGCGATTGTCGGGCCGTATTTGACGATCATGCCGTGGATCTGGTCCGCAGCAGCAGGCGCAATGATTGCTGTCGCCGGATTCATCGGTGATGTGAATATGTCGGCGGTGAAACGCGACCTGCAAGTAAAAGACAGCGGCGGACTGATCCCCGGTCACGGCGGTATCCTAGACCGCGTCGATAGCCTGACCTATGCGGCTCCGATCTTCCTGCATTTCTTCTATTATTTCTTCGTCGGCGGGAGGATTTAAATGGTCCGCTGGCTGCGCCTTGGTTTTTTTGCACTGATCGTGCGTCCGGTGCTGCTGCTGATCCTCGGCGTCAATATCCGCAATCGAGAGCGCCTGCCCAAACAGGGACCGGCCATCCTTGTCGCAAATCACAATTCGCATCTCGATACGCTCGCCCTGATGTCGATGTTGCCGCTGAGTGACTTATCCAAACTGACGCCGGTTGCCGCCGTCGATTATTTCGGCACGGGGGCGTTCGGATGGTTTGCCAAACATATTATCGGAATTTTGCCAATCGACCGCAGCGGACGCACACAGCGCAAAAACTTGCTCGACGGGGCGATTGAGGCACTGGACTCCGGAAAAATACTGATCCTTTTTCCCGAAGGCACACGCGGAGAACCGGAACGTATCGCAACATACAAAAAGGGCGTCGCACATCTGGCGCGCGCGCGGCCTGATGTTCCGGTAACTCCCGTCTTCATGCACGGGCTTGGCAAGGCCTTGCCGCGCGGAACGTACCTATTTGTGCCGTTTACCTGCGACGTATTCGTTGGCGAACCCTGGGGTTACGGGGGCGACATCCCGGGATTTATGCTGCAGCTTGAGGCCCGGATGAAGGAACTCGCGCAGCGCGGTCAATTTCCGCCATGGGAATGATGCTGTCGCAGCAGAGTACCGAAACGCAACAGATGCTGTTCCGTGCCGCTTTCTAAATTGCACTTTAACCCCTTATTTCGGCCAAATCCGCTATACGGGCGCGAACAGGCGTTGAGACAAGCGCGGCGCAGTGTGATGAGGAGCGATCATTTCCAAACGTGTTAGAAAAGCCGTCTTTCCCGTAGCAGGTCTTGGAACCCGCTTTTTGCCCGCTACGAAATCAATGCCGAAAGAACTGCTGCCCGTCGTCGACAAGCCGGTAATCCACTATGCGGTGGACGAGGCCCGTGCCGCAGGGATCGAACAGTTTATCTTTGTATCCTCCCGCGGAAAAACCGCCATGGAGGACCACTTTGACCGCTCTTTTGAATTGGAAGAGACGCTTCGAAAGCGCGGCCGCGACGCCGATTTGAAACGCTTGCAGGATGGACTGGTCAATTCCGGCGATCTGGTTTTCGTTCGCCAGCAGGAACCGCTCGGCCTCGGCCATGCCGTTTGGTGTGCGAGGCATATCGTCGGGAACGAACCCTTTGCAGTTATGCTCCCCGATGACATCGTGATGAGCGATCCGCCGTGCATCAAAGAGCTGATCGACGCCCACGAGACGCTGGGCCGCAGCCATGTGATTGCCGTTCAGGACGTGCCGCAAGAACATACAAGCCGTTACGGCATTCTTGACGTTGAAGCCGAAGTTTCGCCCGGCTTGGTCCGCGCGAAGGGAATTGTTGAAAAGCCCAAGCCGGAGGACGCGCCGTCCACGACCGCCGCAATCGGACGCTATGTCCTGGACCCTGCCGTCTTCGATTATCTCGACAAAGGGGTGCAGGGCGCGGGCAACGAAATTCAACTGACCGACGCTATCGCTGCTACGATGGATGTCGCGCCTCTGCACGGCTGTCACTTCAAGGGCGAGCGGTATGATTGCGGCGATAAACTCGGTTTTTTACAGGCCAATATCGCGTTCGCGCTTCAACGCCCCGATCTCGCCGACGGTCTGCGCGCATTTATGCGCGAAATGAGCCAGAAATAACGGCCAAACGTCAGATCGTTGCCGTTGCCTCTTCAAGCCACTCGCGTGTTTCGTCGTCCAACAACGGGTAAAGTGCCTCGTAGACGCGCGCATGATAGCGGTTCAACCACTCAATGTGTTCGGCGCCAAGCAGCGAAGGCTCGATCAGGCGCAGGTCGATGGGCGCGAGGGTGATCGTCTCGAAGCCAAGCATTTCGCGATCCCCGCCCTCCGGAATCGACGGCTCTTCAACAAAAACAAGATTTTCGATGCGTATGCCGAACGCTCCCTCACGATAGTATCCGGGTTCATTCGAGAGCAGCATCCCCGGTTCAAGTGGCACAGTGCTTCGTTTGGAAATACCGCAAGGCCCCTCGTGAACACCAAGATACGATCCGACGCCGTGGCCGGTTCCGTGGTCGAAATCCATCCCCGCGCGCCACAAGGCCATCCGCGCCATCGCATCGAGTTGCACGCCGGTGGTTCCCGCCGGAAAACGCGCAAGGGTCACCTCGATCATACCGCGCAACACCAACGTGAATGCTTTGCGCTGATCAGAGGTCGGCTCGCCCACCGCAATCGTTCGGGTGATATCGGTCGTGCCGTCGCGGTACTGACCACCCGAATCGACGAGATAAAGCGAATTTCCCACGATCGGTAGGTTCGTCTCGCGACTGACGCGGTAGTGAGGCAGCGCACCGTGCTCGGCAAAGCCTGAAATCGTGTCAAAGCTGATGTCTTCCAGCTTTCCGGTCTCTTCGCGAAACCCTTCGAGCTTTTCGGCAACGGAGACTTCGGTCAGGTCACCGCCAGCCACCGCCCCATCGAACCAGCACAAAAACCGGGCAAACGCAGCGCCATCTCTTAGGTGAGCCTTGCGGGCGCCTTCTTTCTCCGTCCCGTTCTTTCGGGCTTTGGGAAGCGTGCAGGGATCACCAGCCCAGACACGCTCGGCCTTTCCTGCCACCAGATGGTCAGACACAGCAATCGGCGCGGAAGCCTTTTCAACGCCCACCCGCTTACCAGCCAACCCGCGCAAGTCAGCCGCAAAGTCAGAGGGTGCCGCAATCGATACTTCATCACCCAAGTGAGCGCGCATCGGTGCGTCGATCTTGTCTTCATCCATGAAAAGCACCACAGCGCCATCACTGCCGAGAATGGCAAATCCAAGTGCAACAGGCGTGTGCGAAAGGTCCCCGCCGCGGATGTTCAACAGCCAGTTGATAGAATCCGGCAAGGTTAGAACAAACGCGTCCAAATCCGCTTCACGGAGCTTTTCAGACGCCGCGCGGCGCTTTTCCGCTGATGATACTCCCGCAAAACTTGCGCCATGGATCACAGTTGCTCCCATGGGCGATGCAGGCTGATCATGCCACGCTGCGTCAAGCGGGTTCTCCGCCACCGCGCGCAATGTCGCATTGGCTTCGAAACGCTGTTTTTGAGCTTCCGTCAAAAGCCACGGATCAAAGCCGATGATGGCATCCCCTGCATTCTCGGCAAGCCAATCCTCGGGCTTTTGCACCTCGATCTGAACCGGCGTAAAGGCATCAAGGTCAAGTTGCTCCCGAGCCTGTAATTTATAGCGGCCGTCAACGAACACCGCCGCGGCATCCCGCAAAACAAGGCACAGACCGGCTGAACCCGTGAACCCGGTTAACCAGCGTAATCGCTCGTCCCGCGCAGGTACATATTCGCCCTGATGCGCGTCGGCGCGGGGAACGATAAATCCATCAAGGCCCTGGCGATCCAATTCCGAGCGCAGCGCCGCCAACCGCTCGGCACCATGGCTGTGCGAGGGAGTTTCAAATGACTGATACATCCGACTTACATGCCACGGGTTTTTGGTATTCGCCAGTCTGCCGTGAAGGGCGGCCTCAAGTCGATCAGCAAAAAGGCTAACAGCGTTTCCAACCCTGCAAAATTCCGGTGCGCGCTGGGCTGGCGGTTTGCGCGAGAGATGAAGGATCACTGGAAATCGCGCAACTTCCCCGCTATCTGAGGTACACAGGTTAAAGCTTCTAGACGAAGCACAGAGGGATCTAGGATATGAGCGACAGTCCGGTGGGCACCGAAGCCTTCAACATGAGCATGCGTAAATTTCTGAAACAGGTTGGCGTGACCTCGCAGCAGGAGATCGAAAACGCCGTGCGGGAGGCTCACGCAGCGGGCAAACTCGCCGGTAAAGACAGCGTTTCCGCAAAAATGACGCTGAGCATCGACGGGCTGGACGTCAGCCATGTTGTCAATGGCTCGATCAAGCTGTCCTGATGTCGGATACCTTGAAAGAAGCCATTCTCGCGGCGTTATCGCGTGTCTCCGATCCGGCAAAAGGAACCGACATTGTCTCCGCCGGTATGGTTCAGGGGCTTGTGATTAAGGGTGGTGCGGTTGGTTTTGCGCTAGAGGTTGATCCTCAGCGCGGGGCGGCATTGGAACCCTTGCGTAAATCCGCCGAGGATATGGCGAAAAGTGTAGACGGTGTTTCGTCGGTTTCGGTTGTTCTGACAGCCCATTCATCAGAACCCGGCAGCGCTCCGCCGCCGCCGAAGGCTAACTCGCCCTTCGACAAGGGGCCGCCGCCTGATTTGGGCCGCGCCAAACCCACCGACAAGCCGATCCCGACTTCTAAGGATACAGGCCCCATCGAAGGGATTGACCGGATTATAGCGGTTGGGTCTGGTAAAGGCGGGGTCGGAAAATCGACAGTCGCGTCAAATATCGCTGTCGCACTTGCGGCACAGGGCCAGAGAGTCGGCCTGCTCGACGCCGATGTATACGGCCCCTCGCAACCGCGGATGCTCGGTGTTTCCGGGCGGCCATCTACCCCTGACGGGCAGACGATTTTACCGCTCAGAAATTACGGCGTCACCGTTATGTCGATGGGGTTCATGTTGGAAGAGGACCAATCCGTCGTCTGGCGCGGACCCATGCTGATGAGCGCGTTGCAGCAAATGTTGCGGCAAGTGCAATGGGGCAAATTGGATACCCTGATCGTCGATCTACCGCCCGGCACAGGCGACGTTCAGTTGACCCTGAGCCAGAAAACACATGTCGATGGCGCTGTAATTGTTTCGACGCCTCAGGATATCGCTCTTTTGGATGCGAAAAAGGCACTGGATATGTTCCAGAAGCTCGACGTGCCGATCCTCGGGATGATCGAGAACATGAGTACCTACGTCTGCCCTAACTGTGATCACGAGGCGCATATCTTCGGGCATGGCGGCGCACGGGCGGAGGCTGAACGGCTGGGGCTTCCTTTCCTCGGTGAAATTCCGCTCGATATCGATATCCGCACATCCTCCGATGGCGGCGCACCGATTGTTGTTTCGAAACCGAAAAGCCCGCAGGCGCAGCGTTTTCGTGAGATTGCCGCACAACTCGTTAAAACGCCGGTTGCCGCCGAATGACCATCGCTTTTGACCCTACAATGCACGGCGAGGGAGAGGTTCCGACCTTTCCGCCGTTGCTGCGGGGGGTCGGCGTCAAGGCCGGGGTTAATCCGTTTGAAAAGGCTGTTTCCGACGCGGGACGCGGAGCAACAGATGTCGGCGACCTTTATTGGTCACCGGACAGCGCCACGCTGAAAGCCGCCATCATTTTCGCGCCGGAGGAACCGCTCGCCGAGGCGCTGCCCGTCCTTTTCGCCGTGGCGAACGGATTGAATGACTGCATCGGCGCACTGGCTCCGCCCGAAGTTGGCGTGCAACACGTTTGGCCGGACGGAATCAAGGTCAACGGCGCATGGTGCGGCGCATTGACAGTCGACGCGGCGACGCGCGATCCCTCGGTTGTGCCGGACTGGCTGGTAGTCGGTCTGTCACTTGCCCTGCGATGGGATACAGCGGCAGACAACCCCGGTGATGCACCCGACTTAACAGCCTTGAGCGAAGAGGGCTGCGGCCACCTCAGCGCCGTTCGCCTTCTCGAAAGCTGGTCCCGACACACCCTGACATGGGTGAACCGATGGGAAGAGGGTGAATTGCGCGCAATCACCGATGCCTGGCTGAACCGTGCCGAGGGCCGCGGCGAGACAGTTGCGTTCGAGCTTGAAGGTAAAACACAACGCGGCGAATTCTTGGGTCTCGACGAAAATGGCGGGATGATTCTTAAAACCGACACCGGCAATCGTGCCCTGCCCCTTATAGGAGTGCTCGACGCTCCCAGAGCCTGGCCGCCCGAGGTGATGACATGAAACTGGCCCGCACAATCCGCTTCGACGAGAGCGACGAGAATGTCTTCCGGCGCGCCGCAGATTCCGGCGAATGGGCGATTTCAGGCGCGTTTGCTTTTTCCGACTTCGCCGAAGACGACCTGAAGGGCAAGCCCAGACAAGAGTTCCGCAATGGCTGGCTGTCGGTTGAAGGGTTGGGCCGCGCAACCTTTGTGGCCACCGCGAAAATCGAGCAAGCCGAGCTTGATACGCTGGCCATGAAGCTCGCCGCTCATTTTGTTCAGGAATACGGCGCACCGTCACTGGAAGACGCGCTGCCGGTCGCGGAAGCCGAGCTGGCGCATATGCTGGAGCTTTGCGACGAGCACCGCGCCAACACACTGCTGGTTGTCGAGCGCGAACTTACCGACGCCGGTGTGCGCGAAGCATTTCGTGTTATCGAAGTGGCTGACGCAGGGGTTGCCGATGTACTTGGCCCTATGGCTGATCATGCGATTGAAATGAGCAGCGTCCAGCCGGTCAAAGACGACTGATCCGGCGCGCAGCGATCACCCGAAATCCGCCGGTCCTTCATTTCGTCTCAATTTACCGGATAACATCACCCTACAACCCCGTATCAACCGGAGACGCGTTTCATGCGTATCGTATATTCAGCCGCTGTGTTCGCGGCACTTTGCCTGCCGGTATCAGCCCAAACCGAACAAAGACTCACCGTCAGCGGTGTATCCGCAGCGGGCCTTTGCGCCGCTGCAATGGAATTTGTTGCCGGTGCGCGCTCTGCGACAGGCGCGGCGACCCCTCGCGAGCTTGAACGCCTTCAGAAAATTCGCGAGACGCTGTTGGGCTTGCCTCAGTTTCCAAGGGGTGAAGTTGAGGCATACGCCGAAGCGTGGTCGGAACGGATGGCTGAAAATGTCAACGCCGCAACATCGGCGGCGCATTTGAAATCCATCGCTGAGGACATCGGCAAACGCGCAATCCAGTGCCAGCAGGGTATGGTTCAAGAAGTGAATAACGCCACGGGCGGCGGAAGTGTGCCACAAGCTGCACAGCCGTACACGACCGTCCCTCTGCCCGCTCAATAGGGCCAATGAAGCGCCGCTTACAAAAAAACCCCGCACTCGGATGCGGGGTTTTTTATGTCTCTCAACAACTCGGCTACTCAGGGCCGCGAAAGCCTTACTCCGACTTGGCTTCTTCTTTTGGCCGATCGAAGAAGAGAGCAAGGCATTCCTGCACACCGTTAAAAAGCTCGTCATGTGCTTTTTGGAAATCTTCCGGATCTCCGGCGGCTTTTTCGTTGAGATCGTTCCAGATTTTTTCGCTTTCAGCGTTCATCACCCGAACGGATGTATCTACGCCATCATCAACGGCGCGGCGCTCTGCCTCGGCTTTGATCGAAGCACGCGAGTCGGTGAGCGAAGCGACAGCATTCTTCAGGTCGTCGCGGCCCTGCGCAACGCTGGCTTCATAGAACCACAGCAATGCCGACACCCGCGCGCCGCACACGCCAAGCGCAATATCGCCCTCGTGCATGGTTTGACGGAAAGCTTCTGCCTCTTCGGGTGTTTTTTCGGCGGTATCTTTACTCATGGCTTTGTCTTCTTCTTTTGTGTCGGAGGGCTCTGCTTCGCTTTTGCCCGTCGAACGCTGTTCTGGCTTCGATTCGGACGCAGCGGCCTCTGCCACATCAACGTTAGATTGATCGGGTTGCGCCTTGCCGGATTTGGCGGCCTTGGCCGCTGCTACGTTTTCCTTAAACAAAGGCACACGCGTTTCCTCAGGTGCGTCCTCGCTTGCGAGCGCGGCTGAAGGCAACGCGATCCCCGCCGCGCAAAGTCCTGCAGCAAAAGCAATTCCGCTGACGAATGTCGTGTGGGTTTTCACGCGCCTACCCCTGTTCATTTATACGGTCTCAGGTCGCGCGCATCATACGCGAGAGAAAGGCACAAATACGCCGATTAGTGGTTAAAACGCGATGAATTTTGCGGAATGGGCCTTGCTTCAGCCCCCAAACGCGCCACCCGATACATGAACGACACAACACTTATCCGACAGAGTTCAGCCCACCGTCCCGATAGAAAACCGGTCAAACCGGCTGAACAGCGGCACGTGAAACCATGTCCGCCTCGGTCTCTACCGCGCGAAGGCCGGTAAATTGAAGCCGCGCGAGCCTCGCGTACAAGCCGCCCTCGGCAACCAGCGAGTCGTGCGTGCCTTCCGCGACAATCCGTCCGCTCTCCAACACGATGATCCGGTCCGCCTTTTTTACCGTGGCGAGGCGATGGGCGATCACCAGCGTTGTCCGCCCGTTTGCCAGCCGCTCGAAAGCGTCCTGAACCGCACGTTCGCTTTCCGCATCAAGTGCTGATGTCGCCTCGTCCAACAGCAACACCGGCGCATCGCGCAAAATGGCCCGTGCAATCGCGATTCGCTGTTTTTGTCCGCCAGACAGCATAACGCCGCGCTCGCCGACTTCGGTCTCGTACCCCTCCGGCAGAGCCTCAATAAAACCGCTGGCCGCTGCGGCTTCGGCAGCACTGCGCGCCTGCGCCTCGGAGGCGTCGGGGTGGCCGAAAAGGATATTGTCCATCACGCTTGCGGCAAAAATTGCGGGTTCCTGAGGCACGACAGAAAGACGGGCACGAACTGCCTTCGGGTCTGCATCCGGCAAGGCGACTCCGTCGAGCAGGATCGTCCCTTCGCTCGGATCGTAAAACCGTTGCAGCAGGCTGAACAACGTCGTCTTGCCGGCGCCTGAGGGTCCGACCACTGCGACGGTCTCTCCGGGCCTGACGTTAATCGTAACGCCGTCTAATGCTTTCTCATCCGGACGGCTCGGGAAACTGAACGAAACGTCGCGAAACGCGATCTCACCGCGCGGTTCAGGCAGCGCCAACGGATTTACAGGCGCTTTGATGTCGGTCTCGCTGTCGAGGATTTCGACAAGCCGCTCGGTCGCGCCCGCCGCCTGTTGCAACTGCGTCCACATCTCGGAAAGCGCCGCGAACGCGCCCGCGACGATCACAGCGTACAGGATAAACTGGCCCAATTCTCCGGCAGACATCCTATCATTTATGACATCGGATGCGCCGATCCACATGACGCTGACAATACCGGTAAACAAAAGGAATATGACAATAGCGGTCAGGCGGGAGCGGGCCGCGATGCGTTCCCGCGACGCCTCGTAGGCGCCCTCTGCAGCGGCCCCGAAGCGAAGGCGCGCCCCGCCCTCCTGAGTAAAACTTTGAACGTCACGAACAGAACTCAGCGTTTCTCCGGCAATCGCCGATGTCTCGGCAATTTTATCCTGCGCAAGCTTTGAGAACCCGCGCACGCGGCGTCCCATCAGTATAATCGGAATGACGATCAGCGGCACAATCAACAATACCAGCCCCGTCAGCTTTGCACTCGTCAGCAACAGCATCACGATGCCGCCTGCCAACAGCAGAACATTGCGAAGGCCGATTGATACGGTGCTGGCAACCAGCGTCTGAACGAGCGTTGTGTCGGTGTTTATCCGGGATAGCGTTTCGCCGGTGCGGATCGACTCAAAAAAGCGCGGGCTCATACCGATAGCATGGTCATAGGTCTTGCGCCGAATATCCGTGACAATCCGTTCACCGAGTTTTGTCACAAAATAGTAGCGCAGCGACGTTGCAACCGCGAGCGCGCCTGCGACTCCGATCATCGCCAGAAAATAGCGGTCAATATACTCGGCTTTTTCCTGATCGAACCCGAGATCAATGACCCGCCGCAAGGCGATAGGCATAAGCAGTGTAAAAAAAGCTGCGGACGTCAACGCCAGCGCGGCACAAAATGCCTGCCCTTTATAGGGAGCAAAGAACGGCAACAGCCGCTTTAACAGAGCTGGCTTGCCCTTTTTCCGATCCGTTGCTGCCGCCACCGTTCATCCCCGTACAATCCGTTTGCTTCCTATCAAACACATACAACAGCGGCAATCATCCGTCATGTCACAGGGAAGTCAGGCATGCGCGCTTCGGGCATAGCAGAAGTCATGCTGTGACTTGATCAAAACCAATTCGCCGCCAACGGCCCGCGTCGGCATCCGGCTCGAGATCACGTCGGCTCGCGTCAAAGTGACCGATTTGCCCGTTGTGCATAATGCTTCATCGGATGCGATCTAGGCTTGAACCCTGCAAAATCGCGCGCAACAGTCGGCGGAGTAAAGCGAGGGATCACGACAATGCCAACGATGCAGCATAACGGACGCGCGATTCATTACGCAGATCAAGGGGCGCAAGGCGGCTTGCCAATCGTGTTTTCAAATTCACTCGGAACCGATTTTCGTGCTTGGGACCCGCTCTTGCACCACCTGCCAGAAGGTTTGCGCTTCATTCGCTATGACAAGGCCGGTCACGGCCTCAGTGATTTTGCCGGCGAGCGTCCAATCGAGGCCCATGCCGAAGATCTTGCCGCCCTGCTCGACCACCTCGGGATAGAAAAAGCGGTCGTCGTCGGGTTGTCCGTCGGCGGGTTGATCGCCCAAGCCTTTGCCAGTGCTAATCCTGATCGCACCCTCGCGCTGGTTCTGTGCGATACCGGCCATAAAATAGGGACCCCCGAAATTTGGAACCCGCGTATCGAGGCAATCAACGCAGGCGGCATGGTTGCAGTGTTGGAACCGACAATGGAACGGTGGTTCACCCCGCGCTATCGGGCCGAGAGTCCGGACTTCGCAATTTGGTGCAACATGCTGACGCGCACGCTGGCGGCAGGCTATTGTTCCGTTGGCCGGGCGATCCGCGATGCCGATTTCACGGAACGAACACGGATGATCCAAGTCCCGACCCTGTGCTTCGTTGGCGCGCAAGACGGGGCAACTCCGCCCGCTCTGGTACGTGAACTGGCTTCGCTGATCGAGGGAGCGATCTTCGAGGAGGTCGAAGAATGCGGCCACCTGCCCTGCATCGAACAGCCCGCCGCGCTGGCGGCGGCGATCATCGGATTGCTGACGGACAACAACCTTGTCTGACGCATTCGAAAAGGGAATGAAGGTGCGCCGCAAGGTTCTGGGTGACACCCATGTAAACAGCGCCGAAGCGAACAAAACGCCGTTTGACGATGATTTTCAAACTTTCATTACCGAGGGTGCGTGGGGATCAGTGTGGTCGCGCCCTGCCCTGACATCCCGCGAGCGCAGTATGATTACGATTGCTCTGCTCGCTGCCCAGGGTCACGACGACGAAGTCGCCATGCACATACGCGCCACCGCAAACACGGGTGCGACCATGAACGATGTCAAAGAGGCGCTGCTGCATGTCGCCGTCTATGCCGGTGTGCCCGCCGCAAATCGCGCCTTCAAAATTGCGAAGGCGGAATATGCCAGAATGGAGCCGACATGACGCCCGCCATCATCACGGTTGCAATTACAGGCTCGGTTCCGCGCAAAGAAGACAATCCCGCTGTTCCCATCACCGTCACCGAGCAAATCGAGTCGACGCACGCATCCTACGAAGCAGGCGCCGCCCTCGCCCACTGCCATGTCCGCAATGACGA
>CALGNW010000102.1 GCA_937958345.1 uncultured Neomegalonema sp.
GGGCTTTCGGATCGGGCGATTGCGTGGATCTTCGTCGCGCCGACGATTTTTCTTTTGCTCGCGATCAATATCTTTCCGTTGATCTGGACCGTCAAACTCAGTTTTACGAACTACAAAGCCAATCGGGTCGGACGTGAAGTCAAGGATATCGGATTGCGTAACTATGAGCGCATTCTGACGGATACCGACATCTGGCTGAACATGCAGGCGACGGCGCATTTTCTGTTCTGGACAATTTTTTTCCAAGTGTTGATCGGTTTCGCTCTGGCCTGGCTGATCCATCGGAACTTCAGGGGCAATGCGTTTTGGACGACAGTGATTGTCCTGCCGATGATGCTGAGTCCCGCAGTGGTCGGGAACTTTTGGAAGTTTCTCTATCAACCGCAAATCGGCGTGTTCAATTACATCCTCGGGTTTTTCACGGGGAAAGATCCGTCGAGTTTCGACATGCTCGGGTCGGTTGATCTGGCGCCCTGGTCGATTGTTATTGTCGATACGTGGATGTGGACGCCCTTTGTCATGCTCATCTGTCTCGCGGGGCTGCGCTCGATCCCCGGTTACATCTACGAGGCAGCGGCCATCGACCGGGCATCGAAGCTGCGCCAGTTTTTTACGATTACAATCCCGATGGTCTTGCCGTTTTTGATGTTGGCGGTGCTGTTCCGAGGCATTGAGAACTTCAAGATGTTCGACTTGGTTGTGCAGCTCACAGGCGGTGGACCGGGGTCCACGACGGAACTGACGTCGATCAATCTCAAGCGCGAAGCCTTTGAAAAGTGGCGGACGGGGTATGCGTCGGCCTACGCGATCATCCTGTTTGTCACGGTGTTCGGATTGGCCTCGATTTACGTCAAAGCGCTCAACAAGGTGAAGGAACGGTGATGATGGATTTCCAGCTTCGCACTTCCCGCAGCCCGTTCGGAATAAAGCCATGAGCAGTTTTTCCATTACCGAACCGTCATCACGTTCCAAGTGGGTCGCGGGGACGCTGGTTATTCTTTATGCGATTATAACAATGCTGCCGCTGGTCTGGATCATCATGACGGGGTTTAAGTCCCCGTCCGATGCGATCAGTTATCCGCCAAAGGTGGTCTACGAGCCGACGATGGAAGGGTATGTAAATCTGTTCACGACACGGACGCGACAAACCGAAGAGTATCTGACCGCCAATCCGCCGGAGACATGGGCTGACGAGATTGTTCGTCAGTATGACATGGTCATTGTCGGACCGTCGAAATTCGGAGAGCGGTTTTTGAATTCGGTTATCATCGGGTTCGGGTCGACGTTCCTGAGCATTTTCCTCGGTACTTTAGCCGCCTACGGCTTTAGCCGGTTCCGAATACCGTTTGCGGATGATTTGCTGTTCTTCATTCTCAGTACGAGGATGATGCCGCCGATTGCCGTCGCGATTCCGATTTTCCTGATGTACCGAAACTTGGGTTTATCCGACACGCACCTTGGGATGATCCTCCTATATACGGCGGTGAATATCAGTTTGGCCGTCTGGTTGCTCAAAGGGTTCATCGATGAAATCCCGACTGAATATGAAGAGGCCGCGCTGATCGATGGCTACACGCGGTTTCAGGCATTCTACAAAGTCGTGCTGCCGCAAGCCGCGACAGGGATTGCGTCAACGGCGATCTTTTGTCTAATCTTTGCGTGGAACGAGTATGCGTTTGCGGTTCTGTTGACGTCGGCAACCGCGCAGACGGCTCCCCCGTTCATCCCGACGATCATCGGTGTAGGCGGCCTTGATTGGCCAGCGGTTGCAGCTGGAGCGACGATCTTTCTGTTGCCGGTCATGATCTTCACCATTGTTTTGCGTAAGCATCTGCTGCGCGGCATCACATTTGGAGCGGTGCGCAAATGAGTGGATTTTTCAAAGGTCTGATCGGTTTCCGGCGCGGGGCATGGGAGATGCTGGCGACGATTATCATCAGTGTCGGTGTGTTCATGCTGATGCAGCCATTCGCTATGTGGGCTTTCACCTATTCCTTTATTACGACGCTGGTCGGGACGGTGATGTTCATCGTCGTCAGCCACTTCCCGGAGTAACCGATGGCCCAGATTGTCATTAAAAATATCCGCAAGGAGTTCGGCGATTTCGTCGCGGTGAAAGAAAGCTCGTTCACGATTGAGGATGGCGAGTTCTTTATGCTGCTCGGCCCGTCGGGGTGCGGCAAGACGACGACGTTGCGGATGATTGCGGGGTTGGAGTTGCCGACGAGTGGCGAGATTTATCTCGACGGCGAAGATATTGCGCAACGCCCGCCTTCGGAGCGAGACATTGCTTTCGTCTTTCAGATGTTTGCGCTGTATCCGCATATGAACGTGCGGAAAAACCTCAGTTACCCGTTGGTCAGCCAAGGAATGCCCCGTGCCGAGATCAAAGCAAAGATCGACGAGGTTGCCGGAATTCTGGGGATTCAGGATATTCTCAACCGTCCTGTTGGTGGACTGTCGGGCGGGGATCGCCAGCGGGTCGCTCTGGGACGGGCGATTGTTCGGGAACCCAAGGCGTTCATGATGGACGAACCGCTGGGTGCGCTCGACGCCGAGTTCCGTGAACATATGGCTGAGGAATTGCGCGCGCTGCATGATCGCATGGGGGCGACGACGGTTTACGTGACCCACGATCAACTCGAAGCGATGCAGATGGGCGATAAGATCGTTGTGATGAACAATGCTGTCGTGGAGCAATTCGGAACGCCGCGTGAAATCTACGACAAGCCGGCAACGATGTTCGTGGCCAGTTTCATCGGCTCACCGTCGATGAACTTTCTTGATTTTTCAGGATCGGTAGCACCGGAGCAGGCGCGGATTTCCCTTTCCGGTCAGGATATTGCGATACCCTCTATGCGTGAAGGCGCGAGCGGTGAGTTGGCGTTCGGGGTTCGGCCCGAGCACGTTAATTTATCGGTTGATGGCGCTTTTCGCGGGCGGGTTCTCGCCGCGGAATACCTCGGTACAACACAGATCATCACGCTGGAGACTCCGAATGGTGAATTAAAGGCGCGCATAGCTTCCGACCGCAAAGCGACGGTCGGGGAGAGCGTCGGCATCGATTTCCGCGGAGATACGGTCACGCTGTTTGAGCGCAGCAGCGGGCGGGCCTTGCGGTCCGCGTTAAACGAAGGAGTGCTTGGTCATGGCTGAGGTAAAGCTGAGCGGTGTGTCCAAGTCGTTCAAAACGACGAAGGCCGTTGTCGATATGGACCTGACAGTTCCTGATGGAGCGTTTGTCGTATTGCTTGGTCCGACGGGGGCGGGCAAGACGACGACGTTGCGTCTGATTGCGGGGCTGGAGAATTCTGACAGCGGCAGTATCGAGATCGGGGGGGAAGTCGTTGATGACCTGACCCCGGCGCAGCGCGATGTGGCTATGGTGTTTCAGCAATACTCGCTCTATCCGCATCTAAGTGTGCGCGATAATCTGGCCTTTCCTTTGCGCTCGCCGATCCTGAAGACAACGAAAGATGAAATCGAACGCAAGGTGCGGGAAGTCGCAGAGGTTCTGCATATTCCGCACAAGCTGGATAACAAGGCGACCGAGTTGTCGGGCGGAGAAATGCAGCGCGTCAGTATCGGGCGGGCGCTTGTGCGTGATCCCTCAATCTATCTTATGGACGAGCCTCTGTCGTCTCTGGATGCCAAGCTGCGCGCTGACTTGCGGGTTGAGTTGAAACGTATTCATGCGGAGCTGGCCGCCACGTTGCTGTATGTGACGCATGACCAGATCGAAGCGATGACAATGGCCACTCATGTTGGTGTTTTAGATGAAGGGCACTTGGTTCAGTTCGGTACGCCGCGCGATATTTATGAGAATCCCAGCACGATATATGTCGCAGCGCGCCTTGGTCAGCCGCGCATCAACCTGCTGCCCGTTGGCTTACTTGAAAGTGTAGCACCTCATGGCGCAGAGACGATGGGATTGCGGCCAGAAAATATCAGTCACGGTACAGGGCGTGACGCGAGTGTTGTGCGGGTCGAACATCTGGGGGACCAGACGCGTCTGCATCTGAAGGTCGCTGACCATGATGTTATTACATTGACGGAACCTCATACCAGTTTAGCGCCGGGTGAGACGATCCAGATTGCTCCGCTAAATCCGATTTATTTCGACGTGCAAGGCGCTCGCATTTCCTGAAGGAGACCCGATCATGGCGCAGTTTGTGAACGCCAAAGACGACCTGGTCAAAGAAGCCATCGACGGTTTGATTGCTTGTTCGGGCGGCAGTTTGGTGCGGCTGGACGGTTATCCTCATATTAAAGTCGTTTACCGTGCTGAGTGGGACCGGTCGAAAGTGGCATTGATTTCGGGCGGGGGGTCCGGGCACGAACCGGCTCATGCGGGGTTTGTCGGGCCGGGGATGTTGACCGCTGCGGTATGTGGCGAAGTCTTTGCCTCGCCGTCGGTTGATGCGGTGTTGGCAGGTATTCTCGCGGTGACGGGGGAGGCCGGTTGTCTACTTATTGTCAAGAACTATACCGGCGATCGGTTGAACTTTGGCCTTGCTGCCGAGCGTGCGCGGGCGTTGGGGCGTAAGGTCGAAATGGTTGTTGTGGGCGATGACATTGCTCTTCCTGATTTGCCTCAGCCGCGCGGTGTTGCAGGGGCTTTGTTTGTTCATAAGATCGCCGGGGCGTTGGCCGAGAGCGGGGGTTCGCTGGACGATGTTTCCGCCACTGCGCGCCGTGTGATCACCAATGTCGCGTCCATCGGAACTAGCCTTGATACCTGTACGATCCCCGGATCACCGAAGGAAGACCGCATTCCCGAAGGCAAGGCTGAACTGGGCCTCGGTATCCACGGGGAACCGGGTGTCGAGCAAGTGAGCTTTACCGGAGCGCGTGAAGCGCTTGATATGGTGATGAGTAAATTGCGTCCGCATTTAGGGAATGGCCCTTGTGTTGCTATGCTCAATAACCTCGGGTCGACAACGCCTCTGGAAATGTCGGTGCTGGCGAATATGCTGGCGGAAGACGAGAGCGTCAGTCATGTGATCGGTCCGGCATCGATGATGACGTCGCTAGATATGCACGGGTTCTCTGTTTCAGTTTTACCAGTCAGTGAAGATGATCTTGCGGTGCTGTCGTCCCCGGTTCCGATGGCAGCGTGGCCGGGCATACAACCGATTGTGCCTGTCGGGATCAATCCATTGCCAGATGGCTTATCGCCGATTGAACCGATCCCCTCTAACAATGCGCGAAACCGCGCGACAATTTCGGCTATCGCTGACCAACTGATCGGGTCGGAGAGTGTGCTGAACGCGCTGGACGCCAAGTCAGGCGATGGGGATACCGGGAGTACGCTTGCCACTGCCGCGCGGGCGTTGAAAGACAATTTAGACCGGATGCCGTTGGCGGATTTGACGCAACTGCTTCCGGCGTTGGGGAATGAGTTGGGTCAGACTATGGGCGGGTCGTCCGGTGTTATTCTCGCGATTTTCTTCAATGCAGCCGGAGATGCCTGTAGCAGAGGGTCGCCGGTGCCGGAGGCTTTGCTTCGCGGGTTGGAGCGGGTCAGCGAGGTTGGCGGAGCCTCGGTAGGGGACAGGACGATGATTGATGCGCTGTCACCGGCACTCGATTCATTGCCGGGCGGCTTGTCCGCCGCTGCGACGGCTGCGCGGGCAGGAGCCGATGCGACCGCTTCAATCCATACCGCGAAGGCGGGACGCGCGGCTTATGTCCCTGCCGAAAACCTCAAGGGGCATAATGATCCGGGTGCCGAAGCGGTTGCTTTGGTGTTCGAGGGCCTTGTTAAAGCGTTGGAAAGCTGATCCGATTGTGATGAGTAAGCCTGTTAGTATTGGAGTGAAGCCGACCACGGTTGACGTGGCGCGTGTCGCGGGTGTCTCGCTCGCGACCGTGGATCGCGTGCTGAACGAGCGCCCCGGAGTACGGGCCGTTACCATTGAAAAAGTGCGTAATGCAATCGATAAGCTTGGGTTTACGCGCGATACCGCCGCCGCCAATCTCGCGCGGCAGAGGGTCTACAAGCTGGTCTTCATTCTGCCGGAAACGACGAATGAATTCGTTACCGGGCTGGAGAACGAGATTGACGAGCTTCGCATGAAAGCGATCCATGATCGCACGAGGGTCGAGCGTCTTCATGTGCCGCCGTTCGAGCCGGGCGCGATTGTCGCTGCGCTTGATACGTTGGATGCGGACCGCGTGGATGGCGTTGCCGTGTTCGGACCGGAGACTCCGGCAGTGCGCGATGCCGTGAAACGCGCGCGCGTCAGAGGCATTGCGGTTGTTGCATTGGTCGCTGACCTGCCGAGTTCAAAGCGGGATTATTTTGTTGGTGTTGACAACGTCGCAGCGGGGCGCACGGCGGCACAGTTGATGGGCCGGTTTGCGCGCGAAGCAGGACGCATTCTGGTGATTACCGGGTCGCGATTAGCGCGCGATCATCTGGAAAGGCGCAAGGGTTTCGATAGTGTTATGGCGGCGGAATTTCCGCATTTGGACGTCGTGGCTTCGATTGAAGGGCGCGATGATCCCGCGATGATCCGAAATCTGTTGCCGAAGACGTTTAAGACCTATCCCGATATTTGCGGCGTTTATTCATCTGCCGCCGGCAATCAGGGGCTGATCCAGTTTTTGAAGGATTCAGGACGTGCGCAGGATCTGGTGATTGTCGCACATGAGCTGACCGAAAGTTCGCGCGCCGCGCTCGAAGACGGTACTTTTGATGCCATAATCTCTCAGGATTCCGGCCACCTTATTCGCTCTGCGACCCGCGTGTTGAAGGCGACCGCAGATCGGCTGCCCATAGATCATATGCAGGAACGCATCCGCCTCGATATCTATCTCCGGGACAATTTGCCCGCACCGGCCCCATTCATTCAGGAGGAAACAAAATGAAGACGATCAAGGGACCCGCTCTGTTTTTGGCTCAGTTCGCCGGGGATGATGCCCCGTTCAATTCTTGGGATGCCATTACCAAATGGGCCGCAGATTGCGGGTACAAGGGTGTGCAGGTACCGAGTTGGGATGCGCGGTTATTCGACCTTGCGACCGCAGCGACCAGCAAAGACTACTGTGATACTTTTAAGGGTCAGGCTGTCGAAAACGGCGTTGAAGTCACGGAGCTGTCGACACACCTTCAGGGCCAGCTTGTTGCCGTGCATCCCGCTTATGACACGGCCTTTGACGGGTTTGCCGATCCGTCCGTGCATAACGACCCGAAGGCGCGGCAGGAATGGGCCGTCGATCAGGTGATGAAGGCGATCAGTGCGTCGGCCAATATGGGCATTGGTCAGCATGTGACGTTCTCCGGTGCGTTGGCTTGGCCTTATATTTATCCGTGGCCCCAGCGCCCTGCCGGATTGGTGGAGACAGCGTTCGACGAGCTTGCCAAGCGTTGGCGTCCGATCCTGGATCATGCCGATCAAAACGGCGTCGATATCTGCTATGAAATTCACCCCGGCGAAGACCTGCATGACGGCGTGACATTCGAGATGTTTTTGGAGCGCGTCGACAATCATGCGCGTTGTAACATGCTCTACGACCCCAGCCATTATGTCCTGCAATGCCTCGATTACCTTGACAACATCGACATCTACAAAGACCGGATCAAGATGTTTCACGTCAAGGATGCTGAGTTTAATCCGACGGGGCGACAGGGCGTGTATTCCGGTTATCAGTCTTGGGTGGACCGGGCCGGACGCTTCCGCTCACTGGGTGATGGTCAAGTCGACTTTGG
>CALGNW010000103.1 GCA_937958345.1 uncultured Neomegalonema sp.
TGGAACGCCATTTTATCGAGTTCCTGCAGCAGATCGTTCGGAAACTCGATATCGGCCTTGTCCACCTCGTCGATCAACAGCACGAGGCGCTCGTCCGCCGTGAAGGCTTCCCACAGCTTGCCGGGGCGGATGTAGTTTTTCACGTCATGGACGCGTTCGTCGCCCAACTGACTGTCGCGCAACCGCGAAACGGCATCGTATTCATAAAGGCCCTGCTGCGCCTTCGTGGTCGATTTCACATGCCATTCGATCAGTTTCAGCCCCAGCGATCCGGCGATTTGCTTGGCCAGTTCTGTCTTGCCCGTCCCCGGCTCGCCCTTCACCAACAGCGGGCGCTGCAGGGTAATCGCCGCGTTAACGGCGGTGGTCAGGTCTTTTTCGGCGATATAATCGGCAGTGCCTTCAAAGCGCATCGGTCTCTCCTGAATTTGCCCACGGAATAAAGCATCCCGCCGCTTCCGTCACCCTTCCGCTTGACCTTGGCGGCGGTTAGTCCTTCTTTCCCGTGAAGCAGAGGGAGAATCGACCATGCGCGCGATTGAAATACCGGAACCCGGCGGACCGGACGCCTTGAAATTATGCGAACGGCCCATGCCCGAGCCGGGTCCGCAGGAAGTGCTGATCAAGGTCGTTGCCGCAGGGGTAAACCGCCCCGACGCGATGCAGCGAGAGGGTCATTATCCGCCGCCACCCGGCGCGTCCGATATCCCCGGCCTCGAAGTTTCGGGCGTCATCGAGGCCATCGGATCGGACGTCACCCGCTGGGATGTGGGCGAAAAGGTCTGCGCGCTGTTGTCGGGCGGCGGGTATGCCGAATACGCGCTCGCGCACGAACAATGCGTCCTGCAAGCCCCCGACGGTCTGCCGCTTGAACACGCGGCAGCCATCCCCGAGACGTTTTTCACAGTCTGGACGAATGTTTTCGAACGGTCAGACCTTGGCGACGGTTCGGTCTTTCTGGTGCATGGCGGGACCAGCGGTATTGGGACGACAGCAATCCAGCTCGCCCGAGAATTCGGCGCGACGATCTTTGCCACCGCCGGTTCAGATGAAAAATGCCGCGCCTGCGAGGCCCTCGGTGCTGAACGGGGCATCAATTACCGCGAAGAGGATTATGTCGAGGTCGTGAAAGAGGCCACGGGCGGCAAGGGTGCAGATGTGATCCTCGATATGATCGGCGGCGATTATATCGCCCGTAATATCAAGGTTGCCGCAAAGCATGGCCGCATCGTCAATATCGCCTTTCAAAAGGGCGCGAAGGTCGAACTGAACATGCTTCCGGTGATGCTCAAACGTCTGACGCTGACCGGCTCGACTCTGCGAATCCGCTCGCCCGAAGAAAAAGGCGAGATCGCAAACGCGCTGCTGCGCTTCGTCTGGCCGATGATCACGAACGGCCAAGTGAAACCGATTATGGATCAGAGTTTCGGCTTGGAGGACGCGGCGGCGGCGCATGCGCGGCTTGAAACCGACCATATCGGCAAAATCATCCTGACGATGTAAGGCGGTTTGGCGCGCTTTTGATTTTCATGCAATGGCGCGCCCCGCAGTCCCTCAGGTCTGCGTGACTTGCAGCAATTCTTCGCGCTTGTTGATGTGGTAAAACCCGTCAACGCGCGCGATCAGACCCGCGCGTTTCCACTGGTTGAGAACCCGGCTGACGTTCTCGCGGCTGGCGCCGATCATCGCCCCCAGCTCTGATTGGGTCAGCTTGTACTCAATCCGCACAGCGCCGGACACCATTTCGCGCCCGAAGCCGTCAGACAGCCGGATCATGGCCTGTGCTAACTGACCGGGCAGCGCGAGAAAGTCGCGTGCGGCCAGAGAATCGTTCGTTGCCCGCAGGCGTCCGGCCATCATGGTCAGCATATGCCGGTAAATCGCGGGGTTCTCATCCGCATAATCAAAGAATGCCTTGCGCGAGCAGAACATTACTTTCGTCGGCTTCAGGGCGGTAATCGTAGCCGAGCGCGGAAATTCATCGAAGATCGCCATTTCCCCGATGACTTCG
Source organism: uncultured Neomegalonema sp. (assembly GCA_937958345.1). Classification (GTDB taxonomy): domain Bacteria; phylum Pseudomonadota; class Alphaproteobacteria; order Rhodobacterales; family Rhodobacteraceae; genus JAHDDY01. Next base: position 2,012 of record CALGNW010000103.1, read on the forward strand.
CCCTCGCTGAACAGGGCAATCAGTTGTTGCATGCCCGCCGGTGACAGACGCGTGGCCTTCAGGCCGCCGACCTCGACGGCATAAAACCCGTCTGCGTCGTCCCCCTCGGAAAACAGAACATCATTAGGGTCGAGCTGGATGGATCGGGCGCGTTTACCCAGCGCCTCGGGCGCATCCTGCGGCGCGCCCGTGAACATACGTGTTCTGGCAAAGACTTCTGCGGCGTCTGAACGCAAAGCTAGTACCCCACTCGAATCGCCCTATGAGGGTACATCAAAAGCGATGAAACGCGTAAATGTGATTTTGATCACAGTCTTTGCGACGCTCCCGTGACACATTTATCCGGTCGGATTTGCTGGGATGCTGGGGAGCGAGGGGCCTGGCGAATCCGCACTTTGTAGCCAAAAAGCGTAGTGTAATGTTGCTGTTTGCGACGGCTTAACCCCCGAAAGGGGGTTTTGTCGTTCTTGGCTGGGGTCTGGGATCAGGGCGTTATTTGCCGATCTCGTTTCGCAGATCCGCGAGGCGCTTTTCGGCAAGATTGAACGCCGCGTCGTCTTCGGCGGCCATGCTTGCGCTTACCTTTTCAAGCATGACGCCTGCTTCTTTGTGATTCTGCTCAACTGCTAGGGTCAGCCAGGCATGGGCCTCGGCCAGATCGACCTCCGTGCCGTCTCCGGCGGCGTAAAGCAGGGCGACGCGGTATTGCGCGTCCGATTCGCCCTGTGTTGCCGCCCTTCGGAACCAGCGGAGCGCCTCGGCATCATCTTCCATAACGCCCTCGCCCGACTCCAGCTTGAGCGCAAGGTTATACTGGCCGAGCATATGACCGGCTTCCGCGGCTCGGCGGTACCATTTTACAGCGGCCTTATCATTTTCGGGCAGACCGGCTCCGGCGTCGAAGAAATAGCCAAGATTGTTCTGCGCTAGCGCACTGCCCGAGGCCGCCGCCGCAAGATACCAGCGGATCGCCTTGCGTAAATCGGTCTCGACGCCTTTTTCGAACTGGTACATCAGCGCGAGGTTCAACTGCGCATCGCCGTCGCCCTGTTCTGCGGCCTTTGTGTACCAAGTGATTGCCTTAGCCGGGTCAGAGGCCGCGCCCTCGCCATGCTCGTACATCCACCCCAGGTTGAACTGAGCGCGTTTATGGCCCTGCTCGGCGGCCCTTGCGTACCACAGGATCGCGGCCTCGTTGTCCTCGGCTGTGCCGTCGCCGCTGTCATAGGCCCAACCCAGCGCGAATTGTGCGTCGGTGTTGCCTTGCTCGGCGGCCTTCCTGAACCATTCCAGTGCCTTGGCGGGGTCTTTTCCGGGACCGCCCTCGGTTCCTGATTTATACCGGCGGGCAATATTATCCTGTGCCTCGGCATCGCCTTGCTCGGCGGCCTTGGTGTACCAGTGCAGCGCCTCGGCCTGATCCTGTTCGACGCCCTCACCGATCGCATACATGACGCCGAGATTGTTTTGCGCTTCCTTCAAGCCCGCTTCGGCGGCCTCGGTATACCAGCGCACGGCCTGCTCGTTGTCTTCGCCAACGCCTTGCCCCTCGTCGTATTTCAGCGCGACCGCGTATTGCGCGTCGGGGTCGCCGCCGAGGGCCGCGCGCAGATACCATGCAAAGGCCGTCTTATCGTCTTCGGGCAGACCAATACCCTTGTCGAATTTATAGGCAAGATTGTATTGCGCGTCGGCGTGATCCTGCGACGCGGCGGAGAAATACCAGCGGATCGCCTCAAGATGATCCTGCTCGACGCCGACGCCTTTTTCGTACATCCAGCCGATGTTGAACTGCGCGTAGATATAGCCCTGAAGCGCCGATTTCTCGTACCACTGTGCGGCAAGTGCGTTGTCCTCCTCGACACCCAATCCTTTGTCATAGGCCCACGCCAGCTCGAATTGTGCGACGCGGTCGCCGTTTTCGGCATCGTAGTGCAGCAGCAGCGAAAAGGGCCGGTCCTTTCCGGCGGGCTGTTGACCGATCAGCGCGCCGCGTGCGCTATCGGATGCGAATTCATGCGCAATCGTGTCGCGCCCGCCGCGTTCGGCAAAGGCTGACGATGCAAGCATCAAGAGCGCAGAAGAAGCCAGCAGCCTGAGCATCGAGACCTAGTTAACCTCCGACGGGCGGGCCTTGCGGGCGCGTTCGGTGGCGCTTTTCAACTGGCCGCAGGCGGCCATAATGTCCTGTCCGCGCGGCGTGCGAACCGGCGACGCATACCCCGCGCGGTTGACGATCTCGGCAAAGGCTTCGATCCGGTCCCAGCTAGACCGCTTATAGGGCGCGCCGGGCCACGGGTTGAACGGGATCAGATTGATCTTTGCGGGGATACCCTCGATCAGTTTGACCAGACGCCGCGCGTCGGCATCCGTGTCATTAACACCGTCCAGCATCACGTATTCAAAGGTAATGCGCTCGGAGTTCGACAGCTTGGGGTATTCGCGGCACGCCTGCATCAGCGTCTCGACATTCCATTTCTTGTTGATCGGAACCAGCGTATCCCGAACCGCATCCGTCGTTCCGTGCAGAGAAATCGCAAGCATGGTCCCGATCTCGTCCCCTGCCCGCGTGATCAGTGGCACGACACCGGATGTAGACAGCGTAATGCGCCGGCGTGACAGGCTGATTCCCTCGCCGTCCATCGCAATCTTCATCGCATCGCGAACGGCATCGAAATTATACAGCGGCTCGCCCATGCCCATCAGGACGATGTTGGACAGCAGGCGCTTTGCCCCGACATTGGTGTCGCCTTCTTCAGGCCATTCGCCCAGATCGTCGCGGCAGACCATAATTTGTCCGACAATCTCTCCGGCGGTCAGATTGCGGACCAGATTCTGGGTTCCGGTATGGCAGAACGAGCATGTCAGGGTACAGCCGACCTGGCTGGAAACGCACAGCGTTCCGCGATCTTCCTCGGGAATATAGACCGCCTCGACCTCGTGCCCGCCCTCGATCCGCAACAGATATTTGCGCGTGCCGTCCTTCGATACCTGACGGGTCACAATCTCTGGACGTCCGATCTGAAAGTGTTCGGCGAGCGATGCGCGCAGGTCTTTTGACAGGTTTGACATCGCGTCAAAGTCCTGCACCCCGCGCTGGTAGAGCCATGCCCAGACCTGCCGTTCCCGCATTTTCGCCTGACGCCCGGGAACACCGGCCTGAACCAGAGCGGCTCCCAGCGCCTCGCGCGTCATCCCGATCAGACTGGGCAGGCCGCCGGACGCCTTGCGCGGCAGGGCGAGCAGGTCGGGCGTCAGAGCCGTGTTCTTTGCGGCGAGCGGGGCGGTCATTGCGTTTCCAGTATTATGGCATGCGCGGGGATGCGGCTTTGCGGCGGTTATATCGCAAGAGCGCCATAGGCCGCAAACCCTTCACCTGCAATGCAAAAAAGCCGCCCCTTTTCAGGGACGGCCTGTCTAAATCAAAGAGATTTAACAGCTTAGCTGCAGGCTTTTTTCGCTGCGTTGTAAGCGGCGGTGAAGCCGAGCAGCGAAAAGCTGTCATTCGACCGCGACCCGGCGTCGGAATATCCAGAGACCGAAGCCTTCGCACCGGCCTTCATCGACTTAACCATCGCGGTCTCTTCGCGGCGGGTTTCCAGCCATGCGCCATCGGATGACGTGAAGAACGAATAGTTATCCGAGCCGATTTTCGCCTGCGCCGTGCGCTTTTCGTCGAACCCGTAGCCCGAGATAATGCTGATTTCATTTTCGATGCCGCGCGATGGCCACATCGACACCATCAGAAATACGTCGCCGCGGCTGTCGCCCGAATAGTCTGTGCTGATTGGCGCGGTTGCCGCCCAGCAAACTTTTCCGTCCGGCGCGTCAGCGGTGAATGCGCTCCAGTATTTGAAGGCGCCCAGTCGCGTTTGTTCCTGTGCCGATGCCGCAACGGGCGCGCAGACCGCGGCGGTCAGGGCGAGTGCGGCGACGGTTTGCGTCTTCCGAATCATGTGTTTTCTCCTAGAGATATTCATTGCCTGTCCAAGTCATCGCGCGCCGTTCTTATTTTTTCCCAAGCACGGTCGCGCGTATTCTGCTCGATTAATGGTTAACGAAGCTTAACCATGTTCATGGATTTAGCTTTGTTACCCAATATTTCACTCTACGCGCAAACTTAATCGACCGAAATAAGGCCATTCTGCGGAAGGGACGTTCACGAACAATTCGCGTGACTGAAAGTCGCTTGCATGGCCGGCTGGTCATTCATCCGCAGCGCGATCCGTTTTCGGAACTAATTTTACCGACAAAGGGGATTGCAGCACCCGTTTAAGCGGTTTCTTAAAACTGTCCCGCTAGAAATACGGTTACTCGCCACTTTTTAAGGTTGGTTATGGCCGTCGCTGCTGCTGCTCACAAAATTGAAAGTTCGGAGTTCTTCGACTCCGCTGTCATCGACAGTTTGTCGGGCATCATGTCCGAATCCGCGATCCGTGCGCTGCTTGTGGATATGGAGCGGGACGTTCGGTTGCGTCTCGACCGCTTGGCCGAACTCCATATCGCCAGCGGCTCGTTGCCGATGATTGCCCAGGACGCCCACGACCTGAAAAGCATGGGCGGAAACTTTGGTCTGATCCAAATGGCAGAGCGTGCAGGCGTCGTCGAACGTGCCGCACGCAGCGGCTGTGTCGATACTGTCCGCACGGGTATGTCGCCGCTGCTGTCCGTTGGCGGGCATTCGCTCAATGCGCTGACCGCGCGTCCAGAATTTATCGGTGGAGGGGCACAGTGACCTGCACGCCTCCACATTCCCTGCAAAATGAAGGCCGACGTTCGCACTTTTCTAACGTCCCTTCCGTAAAAATGTCCGAACCCGCTTCTAGAGGAGATGCGCCATGCGCGGCCTGAGAGTTCTAATCCTAGTTTGCGCCACTGTGTCGGCGATGGCTGCCATGTGGATGATGCGGAGTGCCCTGCAAAGTCAGGCCAGCCTGCCAAACCCGCAGCAGCAAATCGCGGCGGTGCAGCCCGTCGCATCGCCCGTTCAAGCACCCGCGACGTCGCAGGTGCTGGTGGCAAACCGCGAAATTCCAACGGGCCGTGTGCTGGGTCCGGAAGATCTGCGCTGGCAGTCATGGCCTGCCGACTCTGTGTCGGACAACTTCTACACCGAGGGTGAAGATGTTGACGCCATCGAGACTCTGACGGGCTCGGCTTCGCGCCTTGTCATCGTCGAGGGCGAGCCGATCACGAGCAACAAGATCGTCGATCTGAACGGCACGGGCATGCTCGCCGCGTTGCTTCGTCCGGGCATGCGCGCCATCTCGATCCCGATTTCCGAGATTACCGGTGCAGGCGGCTTTATCCTGCCCGGCGATTTTGTCGACATCCTCCTGACGCGTCAGATCACCGTCAAAGACGTTGACGAAGAGACGGGCGAAGTTCTGAACACCACCGTGCTGAACCAGACCGACACCATTATGAAAACGGTCCGGGTTCTGGCGATTGACCAGCAGCTCAACGAGACTGAAAATGCTGCGTCGGTCGGCAACAGCGCGACCCTCGAGCTGAACCCGGAGCAGGCCGAGCTGATCACGCTGACCCGCCAGATGGCACAGCAGGAGCGCGGTTTCCTGACACTCAGCCTTCGCAGCTTCAAAGAGATGGTCGACGAGTACGGCGACGACATCGACAAGGTAATGCCGGTGACGGTTCTGGATCTGCACGCGATGGTCAAAGACCGTCTGGCAGCAGCCGACGAATCCAAAGCCAACTATCTGCGCTATGCCAAGAAGAAGGCGGAAGAAGCCAGACTTCTCGGTCTTGAGCCGGAAGACATCGAGCCTGTCGAAACACAGGCAGCCGAGGTTGCACCTGTCGCTCAGCCAGCGCCGCCTTCGACGGTCACGCTGATCCGTAACGGACGCCCGATCGTTGTCCACACCATCACGCCGAACAGCGCGGGGTCCCAATGAGCATCCAGCTAAAAGCCACCCGCGCCCTTTCTGAAACCGGAGTTGAGATCATGCGCCGATCAACGACAAAAGCCGCCGCTGCCATCTTGGCTCTTAGCGTCGCACTTCCGGCTCTTGCCAATGACGGCGACTATTTCATCGGCCCGGACGGTTCGGTTGAATATCGCGACAGCAGCGAGAACGCCGCGCCGACATCTGCCGCGCCGCTTGCGGATATGATGACCACGAAGCCGTCTTATGTGACGATGCAGCCGGTCGATGATTTTGTTGATGCTCCGGCAGTCGCGGCGAGCCCGGTCATTCCGGCTGCACCCGAGGCGGTATCCTTTGTACCGACCGAAAGCGTTGCCTTCGATACGGTCCCTTACAATGCCGACCCCGTGAGTGTTTCGGCACCGGTCGTTCAGGAACTTTCGATGGAAGTTCTGACCGATGCCAGCGCCGATGTCGCGCCGGAACCGTTCTATTCCGAGCCTTATGCCGCGCCGATGATGACTGAAATCATGTCGGCTCCGGTGATGGCTCAGCCGATGGTGATGGAGACGTATACGCAGACCCCTGAGATGGTTGCTCCGGTTATGGCTGCGCCCATGATGGTCGAGCCAGTGATGGCTGCGCCGGTCATGGCTGCACCTGCGCCGGTTGCTTACGAGCCTGCGCCGCAGCCCGCAATGATCGAATATGTTGATGCGCCTGTCGCACAGACCTTCGAAGCGGATTACAGCACGCTCGTCGATCCGACACCGTTGTCGTCCATCAGCGCATTGCCGATGAACGCGCCATCGGGTCTGTCCCTTGCCGAACGCGGCGACGGTGGCTATGGCCGCTCGACCATTGACCGCGGCGGCGAAAGCGAAGCGGGACAGTCAACGGATATCTTTGTTTCGAAATCCGCGATCGTAAACCTGCCCGCCGAAGCAAGCGAAGTCAGCGTTTCCGACCCGACAGCGGTCCGCGCCGTTCTGCGCACCGCGCGTCAGATTGTTCTGATCGGACTGCGCGTTGGATCGACGAACGTGATTGCGTTTGACGACAACAACAAACAGATCCTCAGCCTCGACATCAACGTCCGCTACGATCTGCGTCCGTTGCGTGCGGCGATCAAACGTAACTTCCCCAACACGCTGGTCGAAGTCGAGTCGCTGCTTGGCGAGGTCGTTCTGACCGGCGCAGCAAGCGGCCCGGGTGAAGCAACCGAAATCCGCAATCTCGTGCGCCGGTATCTTTACTCGGCCATGCTCGGTGCGGGCATCGAAGCCGATCCGAACTCGATTGAATTCGTTGACCGCCTTGCGACCGACAGCGACGATCAGGTTCTGTTGAAAGTCCGCGTTGCTGAAATGCGCCGCAGTGTCGTGCGCCAGTTCGGCGTCGATTGGAGCCTTGCAAGCAACGTTGCGTCGAATGTTCTGACCAACGGCCTGCCGGGTGCAGTCAGCGCGTTTGACTCGATCAGCAGCAACAGTGGCGGACTGTCGGCAAACATTGCCGGCTCGGTCGGCAGCACGGACTTCGGTTCGCTGGTCAAAGCCCTCGAGCGTCACAGCGTCATGCGCACCCTTGCCGAGCCGACATTGACGGCGGTTTCGGGTGAAACGGCCAGCTTCCTTGCCGGTGGCCAGTTCCCGTTCCCGACGTCGGCCGATGACGGTGAGATCGGCTACGAGTTCCGCGACTTTGGTGTGGCCCTCGAATTCACGCCGGTTGTTGTCGGCGATGGCCGCATCAGCCTGCAAATCGCTACGGAAGTCAGCGAGCTGACGACCGAGGGCGAAATCCGGATCAACGACGGTCTTACGATCCCCGGTATTTCGGTCCGCCGCGCCAACACGACGGTCGAGCTTCCTTCGGGCGGCACGATGTCCATTGCCGGAATGCTCCTGCAACGCGACTCGGCTTCGCAGAGCGGTGTTCCCGGTATCAAGAATGTGCCGGTTGTCGGTCAGCTTTTCGCATCGAACGACTTCCAGCGTGACGAAACCGAACTGGTTATCCTTGTGACGCCTTATGTTGTGAAGCCGGGTCAGGAGCGGGACTTCCGCCTGCCGACCGACGGATTTGCTCCGGCAAGCGACATGGACTTCTACCTGCTTGGCCGCCTGCACAAAGTGTACGGCGCGGGACGGCAGGACGTAGCAGCAGCCCGTCAGGCGCTTAACGCGCCCCTCGGCTTCATCATCGAATAAGAGGGATTTGCAGAGATGAAAACCAACAAAACCATCGTCCGCATGGCCGCGCTGTCTGCTCTGGTCACGCTTGGCGCCTGTCACACCGCGGATATTCCGCAACCGCCGCAAGCCGCCCATGATCCATGGGAAACTTACAAGCTGGGCACGGTCTATGACTGCGATCAGATTGAAGTCGGGGACATTCGCCTCAACCCTCAATCGCTGCCGACAGCAGACTTCGGTTGTGCGCACCAGAGCAACATCACGCTGATGGCGGCGAAACCTGAAGACCTGCATACGCCGCGGGCCATGACGCCAGCAGATCCACGCCGGATCCAACGGGTCTACGAGGCTTACGGTGCTGGTGAAGATACGACGACGGCCCGCCGGGCCGAAGGCACACAACAGCTGATCGAGTAATGGACAAGCGGGCATAGCCCAAGCAAGGAGAACGCCCCCATGTCTCAGGCGGCACATAAACAAGACTACGACGACGAGGAACAGAGTTTCGGTGGTCCCATCGAAACGCTCATCCCGCGGATCGACATCGAGGCCTATTGCGAGACGGCGGCTATGGCCACTGCCTTGCAGGACTCGGCCTATGACCGCCGGATGACGCGGACTTCGGTTGCTGTTTCCATGGGCGGCATCGGCAAAGCCGCCGGCATGTATCAGGAAACGACGACGCCGCACCTGCTGATCCTGGAGACCAAGGAAACCGGTCTTGCGATCTTTGACGAGCTGGAAGCGCTCGCCGAGGTTTGTGATCCCGATACCAAGGTCATCGTCTGCGGACCGTCAAACGACGTGACGCTGTATCGCGAGCTAAAGCGTCAGGGCGTCGACGAATACGTCGTCTCGCCCGCCGCGCCGATGCAGATTATCGAGGCGATCTCGACGGTCTTTTCCGACCCCGAAGAAGCCCCGATTGCGCGCACGATCGGTTTCCTCAGCGTCAAAGGCGGCGCTGGTGCATCCACGTTGTCGCATAACTGTGCGTCGATGATTGCGAATGACGAACAAAAAGAAGTTATTCTCGTCGACCTCGATATGCAGTTCGGCACAGCGGGTCTTGACTTTAACCGCGAACCAACGCGGTCGGTCATTGATGCGCTGGGTTCGATTGACGAGCTGGATGACGTCAAGCTTCAGCGTTTGCTGGTCGAGCATGATGATTATCTGTCAATCCTCGCCGCACCGTCGTCGCTGGAAGTGTCCAGCGAGTTCGAAGAATCGGCGATTGTCGAGATGATCGAGGTTGTGCGCAAGTCGTCCGACTATGTCGTCTTTGACATTCCGCATATCTGGACGCCCTGGGTTCGCACGGCGATCCTTCAGATGGACGAGATCGTTCTGGTCTCGACCCCTGAACTTGCTGCCCTGCGGAACCTGAAGGCGATGTATGATCTGCTGGTACAGCGCCGCCCGAATGATGCTGCTCCGCGTATCATCATCAACCAGGTCGGCATGCCGAAGCGCCCTGAGATCGCCGAAAAAGACATCGTCGAAATCGTCGGTGCCGAAGTCGAGGTTTCCATTGCGTATGACGCAACGCTGTTCGGTTCCGCTTCGAACAACGGTCAGATGCTGAACGAGATCAACGGCAAGCACGAAACGGTCGGTATTCTCACCGATCTGAATGACTCGCTGATCCGCAAATCCGGCGCGCTGATTAAACGGCGCAATGCTGCGAAGGGCGGAAAGGTCAAAGACTTCCTGGATGGGCTTCGCGGTAAGTTCTCCAAGAAAAAAGCCGACTAAGAACAGGCGGGCGTTCTGACTTTCCCGTTGCTCCGGCTGCGTCTTCGTTCGCGGGGCGACGGGAAGTCCCCGCCGGTTTGATCCGGTAACTAACATTCGTTGCCGACCTCAGAAGGGGTCAGCTTCACCTGCACCCATAGGAGGGTGCGCCCGACCAAGGATTGCGGAAGGCGACTATGTTCAGCAAACGCTCAGAAGATGCTTCGAAGCTGCGGAAGGATGGCGACGATTCGCTGCCGGCGACGATGGAACAGCCGAAGAAAACTCCGCAAGCGCCGCGTCGCGCCCCGCCGCCGCCGCCGCGCCCCGGTGCTGCCGCTGCGAAAATGCCGCGCCCCGAAGCGCCGAAGGTCAAACCGCGCCCGCTCGATGCGCTCAATGTTGATCTCAGCCAGTCCAAGGCGCCGCCTCGGTCGGTTGTCGAAGGAACTGCCGACGCGGTATCGCGGAGAAGCGCGGCTGTTGCCGAACCCGAGTATGAAGAATTCGAAACGCCCATGGTGCGCGAGAGTTCCGACATCGATATGCGTGATATTGCCCGTCGCAAAGCCTCCGAGCTTGCCGGATCAGCGCCGCTTGAAATCGAAGACAAGCGCGAGGGCGGTTTCGGCGCGAATAAAGGCCGCGGCAAAACAAAAATCAAAGACGAAGGACCGGCCCAACCCCTGACACGCGGCGATCAGGGACGTGAGGGTATGCACAATCAGGCATACTACGACCTGAAGTCGGAAATCTTCGAAGCCCTAATCGACGCGATGGATATGGGGCGGATTGTGTCCCTGCCGCGCGAAGATGCCGAGAATGAAATTAGCCAGATCGTCAATGAGATCATTGGGGTCAAGGGACACATCATGTCCATCGCCGAGCAGAAACGCTTGGTCGAAGACATTTGCGATGACGTGCTGGGCTATGGCCCGCTTGAGCCGTTGCTCGAACGCGATGACATCGCCGATATCATGGTGAACGGGGCCGAGCAGGTCTACATCGAGGTCGAAGGCAAAATCGAGCTGACGAACATCCGCTTTCGTGACAACCAGCAACTGCTGGAAATCTGTCAGCGCATGGTGTCGAAGGTCGGTCGCCGTGTCGATGAAAGCTCGCCCATCTGTGATGCGCGCTTGCTCGACGGTTCTCGTGTGAACGTGATTGCACCGCCGCTGGCGATTGACGGCGCGACACTCACCATTCGTAAGTTTAAGAAAGACAAGCTCAAGCTGTCGGATCTGATCAAGTTCGGCGCACTGACCGACGAGGCCGCCGTTGTGCTTCAGATTGCAGCGGCCTGTCGCTGTAACATCCTGATCTCCGGCGGTACGGGTTCCGGTAAAACGACGCTGCTCAACTGTCTGTCCGGTTTTGCCGGCGACGACGAGCGCATCATTACCTGCGAAGACTCGGCTGAATTGCAACTGCAACAGCCTCACGTCGTCCGGCTTGAGACACGCCCCGCCAACCTCGAGGGCAAGGGCGAGGTCAGCATGCGCGACCTGGTCAAAAACTGTCTGCGTATGCGTCCGGAGCGGATCATCGTGGGTGAGGTGCGTGGCCCCGAAGCCTTTGACTTGCTTCAGGCCATGAACACGGGTCACGACGGCTCGATGGGAACGCTCCACGCCAACTCTCCGCGTGAGGGTCTGTCGCGTCTGGAATCGATGATTACGATGGGCGGCTTTGCACTCCCGTCCAAGACCATTCGCGAGATGATCGTTTCGGCGGTCAACGTGGTCGTTCAAGCCCAGCGTCTGCGCGATGGTTCGCGCCGGATTACGCACATTTCGGAAGTTCTCGGAATGGAGGGTGACACGATCATCACGCAGGATCTCGTCAAGTACAAAGTTACCGGCGAGGACGAGAAGGGCAAGCTGATCGGCAAGCACGTCTCGACCGGCATCGGACAGCCGAACTTCTGGGATCGTGCGCGCGGGTTTAACCGTGACGTCGAACTGCAGGACGCTTTGGCGAATATGGAAGAAGTGGTGGATTGATCCACCCGCGCCCGGACTATCCGGACCGCAACTAAGGAAGGCGACGCAGCATGTACTCAACGCTCGCAGAAACGATCGGCACTCCCGGATTGCTTGCCATGATGGGCATTCTGACGTTCACAGCGGTCTATTCGGTTCTGTACGTTTTGACAGCACCGAATCCCGTCGTGTCAGGGGCATCGCGGATCAGGTCGGACGCGAAGACGACTGTCGGCAAAAAATCCAAGGGCGTCGACCGCCGCAAGGAAATCCAGAACCAGCTCCGCAAGCAAGAAGAGATGCGGAAAAAGTCTGCCAAAGCGCCGCTTAGCGTTCTGATGGAGCGCGGCGGTTTGCAGGGCAGTGTTGCTGCGCTCTATACAAAGTTCACGATCTTCGGTGCGCTGATGACGGGCGCGCTGATGTTCATGGGTATCAAGCCGCTGTTTGCCGTGGCCGCACTGCCGGTCTGTGCAGTGATCCTGACGCCGAAATTCGTCAAGTACCGCATCAATCGCCAACAGAAGAAATTCATCGCCGAATTCCCGAACGCGATTGATATTCTGGTGCGCGGCGTGCGGACCGGTCTGCCGGTGAACGAGGGCATGCGCGTCATTGCCCGCGAGGTTCCCGAGCCGGTCAGCTCGGAGTTCCGCATCATCACTGAATCCACCGGTGTCGGTGTGACGCTCGAAGATGCTTTGTCGCGGTTCTATAACCGGATGCCGCTGTCGGAAGTGAACTTCTTCAATATCGTTCTCGCGATTCAAAAGCAGACCGGCGGTAACCTTGCGGAAGCCCTCGGCAACCTGTCGACGACGTTGCGTGAACGCAAAAAGCTGAAGAACAAAATCAAGGCGCTGTCATCCGAGGCGAAGGCTTCGGCTTCGATCATCGGTTCGCTTCCGTTCCTGCTGGCAGTTGTCCTGTTTCTGGTTGCCCCGCAATACATCTCGCTTTTGTTCACCGAAACCACGGGCCACTACATGATTGCCGGCGGTCTGTTCTGGATGGGCTGCGGGATCTTTATGATGAAGACGATGATGGACTTCGAAATTTAGCGTTCCGCGCTCGCAGCACTCTGTTTCAGGCCCGCCCGGCTTGAGACAGGGGTGCGCTACCGGACCGATCTCGAAACGCTTTTGAGGAACCGACAATGGATTTCTTTTCTTCTCTCCCTTCGGCTCAGGCCGTCTATGCGGTCATTCTGGCCGGGATTGCCGTCTTTTTGCTCTGGATGGCCTTCTTTCCGGCACAGGCTGTCGGGTCCGTCAGCAAGCGCCTGAAGTCGATCCGTGACCGCCGCGAGGCGCTGAAACAACAGCACCAGATCAACGGCGGTAAAAAAGGATCCAAGCGCCGCGGAGAGCTGGACGAGGGCACGGTGCGTGTCATGCGCAACACGGTTGAAAAGTTCCGCATGGAAGAAATGCTGAACAACACCGAGTTGAAGCAAAAGCTGTCGCAGGCAGGCTATCGCGGTAAAAAAGCCCCTATCGTCTTTTTGTTCTTCAAGATCGTAATGCCGGTTCTGCTGTTTATCGCCGCGCTGCTTTACTACTGGCTGATCTACAAGGGCGCATTCCAGCCAGCCCGCCACGGGCTGATCTCGCTGATCGTTGCCGGTGCAGGCTATATGCTGCCCGGTGTCTGGATGAAAAACGTCACCCAGAAACGTCAGGTCAAAATGCAGCGTGCTTTTCCGGATGCGCTCGACCTGATGGTGATTTGTGTCGAATCCGGCATGTCGGTCGAGAAATCGTTCCAGTGGGTCTCCGAAGAGATCGCGGCTCAAAGTCAGGACCTTGCGGAAGAGGTTGCGCTGACCTGCGCCGAGCTATCGTATCTGGGTGACCGCTCGAAAGCATACGAGAACTTTTCGATCCGGACCGGCATGCCGCAGGTAAAGGCGCTGACCGGGACGCTGATTCAGGCCGAGCGGTACGGTACGCCCGTCGGTTCCGCGCTGCGTGTTCTGTCTGACGAAAGCCGAAGCGAGCGGATGTCGGTCGCGGAACGCAAGGCGGCGGCTCTGCCCGCCAAGCTGACCGTTCCGATGATCCTGTTCTTCCTGCCTGTGCTGTTTGTCGTTATTATCGGCCCCGCCTATCTCCAGTTCCAGATCGGCTAGACCGAACAGGAATAGGCCGGGAAATCCAAGGTTTCGGTAGGGACCCGCGAGCGGTGCAGAGCAATCTGCACCGCTTTTTTGTGCTCGCGTGCTGCTCATTTCGTGGCGCGCGTTGCCATTCGCGGACCATTAAGTGCTGTAAACGCACAGATTATAGGCGTTTTGGAAGGCGGTTGGCTCTTGAGCGAGCGCTAGCTGGACTCACAAAATCACTTGCGTGACCGGAAGGCTTGGTTTTGACTGACGCGCGTAACCGGCAAAAGCTGGTGCGAACAGGGAGATACAAATGAAAAAGCTGCTTCTCGGCGCTGTAGGCGCTGTCGCATTGATGATGTCGTCGCAAGGCGCGAAGGCAATGGATGAACTGACCGTTGCTTACTTCCCGGAGTGGCCAATGCCATTCCAGTATGCTCAGAAAAACGGCATCTATGACGAAGCACTCGGCACGAAAGTGAACTGGGTATCCTTCGACGCCGGTACGGCTATGTCGGCTGCTATGGCTTCGGGCGACGTTCAAATCGCTGTTTCGATGGGTGTTACGCCTTTCCTGACCGCTGTTTCGGCTGGACAGGACATTCAGGCTGTTGACGTGGCCGTTGGCTATTCCGACAATGACAACTGCGTTGTGCGCGAAAGCCTCGAAATCGATGCGTCGAACGCAAAAGAGCTCGAAGGCAAAGAAGTTGGCGTGCCGCTCGCGACCGCTGCGCATACCGGCTTCCTCGCTCAGATGGAGCATTTCGGCGTTGATACGTCGACGATGAACATCGTCGATATGGCACCTGTTGATTCGGCTGCTGCTTTCGCATCCGGCAACCTCGACATGGTTTGTGGCTGGGGTGGCCCGCTGCGCCGCATGAAAGAGCACGGCAACGTGCTACTGTCCGGTGCTGAAAAAGAGGCCATCGTCGGCAAAGTTTACGACGTGACCGCCGTCAACGGCTCGTGGGCTGCTGAGAACGCTGACCTCGTCGCGCGCTTCCTGCACCTGACCCACGACATGAACCGCCAGTACAACGAAGGCCGTTCGGCTGACATGCTTCCTGATATCGCTGTTCAGGCCGGTATGGACCTCGAAGGTGCAACTGCAACGGCATCGACGTTCAGCTTCCCTTCGGTTGAAGAGCAGCTCAGCGACGCATGGCTCGGCGGCTTTATGGCGACCAACTTTAAAGAAGCAACCGACAAGCGTGCCGAAGGCGGCGAAATCACCGCTCTCGACTCATACGAAGGCGCGATTAACGCCAGCTATCTTCGCGCTGCTTCGCAGCTCTAAGAGACGTGAGATCTGTGCTGCGCGGGTATCCCGCGCAGCATTTCTGACGATGGGGCTGCCGCTATTTGCCGGTGTTGCCCGCTAACGGTCTTCAAAAATATTCAGGGATGACGGGAATGTCCGGTTTAAAAATCGACGACATCTCGATGCGATTCGACTTGCCGAACGGCAGTCACGTTCAGGCTTTGCAGAACGTATCGCTCGATTTGAAAAGCGGAGAGCTGATGAGCGTGCTCGGCCCGTCGGGGTGCGGTAAGACAACGTTGCTCAACATCGTTGCGGGCTTTCTCAAGCAGACCAGCGGCGAGATCATCCTGAATGACAAAAAGGTCACCGGTCCCGGTGCGGAACGCGGTATGGTGTTTCAGCAGGGTGCGCTGTTCGAATGGATGAGCGTTCGCAAAAACGTGTCCTTCGGACCGGATATGAAGGGCATGCCGAAGGCGAAAAGCAACGAGATCGTCGAGCACCTGCTTGATGTCGTCGGATTGCAGGATTTTAAGGACAAGGCGGTTTACGAGCTGTCCGGCGGTATGCAACAGCGTGTTGCGCTGGCGCGCTGCCTTGCCAATGACCCCGACGTGATCCTGATGGATGAACCGCTGGGCGCGCTGGATGCGCTGACCCGCGAAAAGATGCAGGGTTTGGTCCTGAAGCTGTGGAAAGAGACCGGTAAGACCATTATCCTGATTACGCACTCGGTCGAAGAAGCGTTGTTGTTGGGAGAGCGCCTGCTTGTCATGGCACCGCGTCCGGGGCGTATCCATAAAGAATACCGTCTGCCGTTTGCCGAGATGGGCGTCGGAGGCGATTTGCGCGAAGTTAAAAAGCATCCCGATTATAACTCTACCCGTGAAGAGATCCTCGCGATGATCTGGGACATGGAAGAAGAGATCATGGGTCGCACCGATGGAGCCGCAGCATGATCATCCTTGCAATGTACATCGCGATTTTCGCAGCAGCCGCAATCGTATGGGCGATTGTCGGAGCGCCGTTTGTGCGAAAAGACCCGTTCACCGCGTTGAAAACCGTGACATTCGGAGATGAAAGCGCAATCCGGTCGAACCGCTTTGCGTCGGTGGTTTCGGTCATCTCGATTTTCCTGATCTGGGCATCCTTCACGGGATCGACTCTGATCCCCAATGCTTTGCACGTACCGGGGCCGTTTCAGGGCGAGACGAGCTTTGAATACGAGGCCACAGCGCCTGATGGTACGACAGACGCCGGAACCGTGCGTGCGCTGGTCCACCCTGTCGGCGCGGCAGTTGAGACGCCGTCGCTTGAGGGTCTCGAAGAATCCGGTTTTGCCAAGAACTTTACCTCGACCATTCCGGCCTACCGCTCTGCAACGATTGTTGCGGGTAAATTGCTGGACGATCGCAAAACCCAAAAGATTACGTCGATCGACGGGACGCCGATTGCACCGGGCGGTGCGGTCGATATCGCCACCGGTCAGGTGCGGATGAACGCCAAGGGCAGCCTGACCTTTGAACCGCTACAGGGCATGCAGATGGCAGAGCAATACCTGCCGCCCCCCGAAAAGGTCGGAAAGCGTTTCGTGAGCCTGATCTTTGACGGCTATCAGAACGTGACGCTGTTCGAACACCTCGGCCTGTCGCTGTTTCGCGTGTTTGTCGGCTTTTTCCTCGGCTGCCTTGTGGGTATTCCGCTGGGCTATGCGATGGGCCTGAACGGTTGGTTCCGTGGCTGGTTCGATCCGATTGTCGAGTTCATGCGTCCTGTGCCGCCGCTGGCTCTGATCCCGCTGATTATCATTTGGCTGGGTATCTGGGAAACGGGTAAAATTTCGCTGTTGTTCCTCGCGGCGCTTTGGATCATGGCGATTTCCGCGCGGTCCGGTGTGTCGGGCGTCAGAATTTCCAAGGTTCATGCCGCCTATTCGCTTGGCGCGTCCAAGTGGCAAATTCTCAAGAACGTCATCGTGCCCAACTCGTTGCCCGATATCTTTACGGGTGCGCGCGTTGCGATGGGTGTCTGTTGGGGAACGGTGGTTGCCGCCGAGTTGGTCGCTGCGCAAAAGGGCGCGGGTAAAATGATCATCGAGGCATCGAAGTTCTCGCTGACCGATATTGTTATCGTCGGTATTTTGCTGATCGGCGTTGTCGGTTTCGGCATCGATATTCTGATGCGCAAACTCGAGAACTATCTGATCCCGTGGAAGGGTAAGGGCTGAACCGGCCCCGTCGCCCTCAAGGGCGGTAAACCGGACGATCAGAGCCGTTTCCCGCATTGCGGGGGACGGCTTTTTCTTTGTTATTCGGGCAACGAGTTTCCGGGGGCAATCGCGCTGGATGACGTGATCACATGGATCAGGGACGGACGACCGGAATGCCGCGAGCGGTCGAGCGCACCGGGAAATTCGGCATCGTCTGTCACGATCTCGCCGTGAAATCCGTAAGCCTCGGCGAGCGGGGCAAAACTGGGGTTACGCAGCCATGTGCCGCTGACCCGGCCAGGGTATTCGCGTTCCTGATGCATGCGGATTGTTCCGTACATGCCGTTATCCGAGACGATCACGATAACATTCGCACCCTCTTGTGCAGCAGTTCCCATTTCCTGAATGGTCATCTGCAAACACCCGTCACCGGCAAGGCAGATCACCTCGCGGTCGGGATAGCGCAGTTTGGCGGCAATGGCGGCTGGCAGGCCGTATCCCATCGAACCCGAGGTCGGTGCGACCTGAGTTCCGAATCGGCGGAACCGGTAAAATCTGTGCAGCCAGCTTGCGTAATTTCCTGCGCCGTTTGTTAGGATCGCATCCTGCCGCAGCACATCGCGCAGGTGGGTAATCACCGCGCCCATCGTTGCGCCGCCCGGTGCTTCGGGCGGGGTTTCGCTCCATTCACGATAGGACTGGTGCGCCGCCTCGGTTTCATGCGTCCAGTTCAGCGTCTCGGGCGCTTCGACCTCCATTGCCCGTGACAAGAATCCGCCGGGGGTTGCATTGATGGCAAGGTTGGGCGCGTAGATACGGCCCAGTTCTTCGGCCCCGGGATGCACATGCACCAGCATTTTATCGGGATTCGGAATGTCCAGCAGGTCAAACCCCTGTGCCGGATTCTCGGACAACCTCCCGCCGAGCAAAAGCAGGAGGTCGCTGCGCTCGATCCGTTTGCGCAGGGCGGGGTTGATCCCCAGTCCGACATCGCCCGCATAGCAAAAATGATTGTGGTCGAAAAGGTGCTGGCGGCGGAACGAGCAGCCGACCGGCAGCATCCATTTTTCAGCCATCACCCGCAGGGCCCGGACGGATTCAGGATGCCAGCGTGAGCCACCGACGATCATAAAAGGGCGGACGGATTGCGAGAGCAGCGTCTTGAACCATTCCATCTGAGCGGCGCTTGGTGAGGGCTCGGCAACCTCGACACGGCGCGCGGGTTCGGCAACGACCGCATCGCGCAGCATGTCTTCCGGCAGGACCAGAACCACGGGGCCGGGCCGGCCGCTCATAGCAACATGCCACGCACGGTTGATGATTTCGGGCAGGCGGGCAGCGTCTTCGATCTGTTCGACCAGCTTGGCAATACCGCCGAACATCTGGCGATAATCGACCTCCTGAAAAGCGTCGCGGCCCGTCCACCCGCGCGAGATTTGTCCGACGAACAGGACCATCGGAGTTGAATCCTGTTGGGCGACATGCACACCCGCCGAGGCATTCGTTGCCCCCGGACCGCGTGTGACAAAGCAAACGCCGGGCCGTCCGGTCAGCTTGCCGTCAGCCTCCGCCATCATTGCCGCGCCACCCTCCTGGCGTGCGACAATCGTCTGGACCGCAGAACCGTGCAACCCGTCGAGAACCGCAAGATAACTCTCGCCCGGTACGCAAAAGACCCGTTTGACTCCCTGTTCGACAAGGCATTTCACGAGCAGTTCGCCGCCGGTTTGTTGGGTCATCTGATTTCCTTCAGCAGCGAAGCTTGTTCGTTCATTAGAACGATCCTGATTAGAATACAGGCATGATAGTACCGGAATATCACAGCGTGGGAAGCCCGTGCCCGTGCCGTGCGGCATGAATGACCCGACGGGCCTTTGTGCGTTCCGTTCCCTCGTCCGGGTGCGCTTTAGTCGACCTGTTCGACCGGCAGGCCGACAGCGCGCCAGCCGGGGGCGACAGCTCTGCCGGTCATGCCGCCGTTGACGCTGTAGACATTGGTAAAGCCGCGCCTCGTCAGTTCGGCAGCCCAAGCGCCCGAGCGTGCGCCTGACCGGCAGATCAGCGCCAGAGGCGCGGTTTTGTCGCCTGCGGTTAGGGCTGTGAACTTTTCCAGAATGGCCGGATCGCTGAGGGCGATGCGCTCGGCACCCTCGGCGACACCGCCGTCGCGCCATTCTTGCGGCTCGCGTATATCAACAAGAGTGAGTGCGCCGGATTGCTGTGCCGCGCGGGTATCCGCCGGTGAGATCAGTCGGACCTCGGCAGCCCGAGCAGGAGTTACGCACAGTGCCGCCGTTCCTGCGATAAACGCGCGCCGGCCGATCATTTGAGGTTCGCCGCGTGAAAAGCGATGTGATCGGGCATAAAGGTCGAGACGAAATAATAGCTGTGGTCGTAACCGGCGCGCATTGTGATCGTGGCCTTTTGGCCCTTGGCCGCGCAGGCGTCTATCAGGGCCTGTGTTTTCAGCAGATCAAGAAAGGTATCGGCGTCGCCCTGATCGACGAGGATTTCGCCTGTCCAGCCATGGGTTGCCACCAGCTTTGATGCGTCGGTGTCGCCCCAGTTGCTTTCATCGCCCAGATAAGCACCCAACTGCTTGCGACCCCAATCAGAGCCGTGCGGATGGCAGATTGGCGAGAACGCGGAGAGCGATTTGAACTTTTCGGGATGCGTCATTGCCAGCGTCAGCGCACCATGCCCGCCCATGGAATGGCCGCTGATTGCCGAGCGGGTTGTGTCAATCTGCGGAAAGTTCTGTGCGATCAGGCCGAACAACTCGTCGACGATATAGGTGCGCATGTTGAAGTGCGGGGTCCATGGTGCTTGGGTCGCATCAACATAGAACCCTGCACCCTGTCCCAGATCATAGGCGTCGTCATTGGCAATGCTCTCGCCGCGCGGCGAGGTGTCGGGAAAAATAACGGCGATGCCGTGTTCGGCGGCGGCGCGCTGTGCGCCCGCCTTTTCCATTGCATTCGCATGGGTACAGGTGAGGCCGGACAACCACCAGAGGACAGGGACTTTGCCGGTCTTGGCCTGCGCCGGAAGGTAAACCGCAAAGGTCATGTCACAGCCGCACGCTTTGCTGTCATGCGTGTAGACACCCTGCGTGCCGTCAAAGCAGATATTCTCGGATACGGTTTCCATCGTGCGTGCGCTTTCCCGGTTGCATTCCGGGTGATGGTGGCGCGGGGACGGCGTCAGTTCAAGAGGGTGATTGCGCTGCGTTCGGCCTCGGGTAATTCAGCAAGCATTTCTGCCACCGTCCTGCCCAGGATCGGATGCCGCCAGTCAGCGGCGATTTCGGCCAAGGGGGCGAGGACAAAGGCGCGGCGGTGGAGTTGCGGATGCGGCAGGAACAGCGTGTCGCGCGGCGTTTCAGGCGGCGCGGCCTCGACATGCCGCCATCGTGCGGCCCCGGGCGCAACCATCGCGCCGCAGGCAATCAGATCGAGGTCGCACGAGCGCGCGGCCCATCGGCCATCTTTATCGTCGCGTTTGCGGCCCAAAACCGTTTCGACTTTGTGCAAGGCATTCAGCAATTCCTTTGGCGATAACGTGCTGCTGATTTCTGCGGCTCCGTTCACATAATCGGGACCGGACCCGGCGGGCCATGCGGGCGAGCGCATCCAGCGAGCTGTTTTGCCGATTGTAATGCCGCGCGCCGACAGCAGGGACAGCGCCGCCTCTAGGGTTTCGCGGGGCGTTCCCTGTACCGAAGGCTCGTTTGCTCCCAAAGCAATCAGGGCAACCGTTTTTCGCTCTGTCATGGGTGCGGCACTCCGGCGGTTGCTTATCGGTAAAAGTGGACTAGCGTCCCACATAATCTACGATACTATAAATTGTATTTTTTCGGAGCCTGAATGTTTTACCGCGACGACCGCCTCGCCCTGTTTATCGATGGGTCGAATTTGTATTCTGCTGCCCGTGCACTGGGCTTTGATATTGATTACAAAAAGCTTCTCACCGAATTCGCGTCCCGCGGAAAACTGGTGCGTGCTTTTTACTACACGGCACTGATGGAGAATGAAGAGTATTCACCGATCCGCCCGTTGGTCGATTGGCTGGATTACAACGGGTATTCGCTGGTGACGAAACCGGCCAAAGAATACACCGATTCGGCGGGCCGCCGGAAAATCAAAGGCAATATGGACATCGAGCTTGCCGTCGATGCCATGGAAATTGCCCCGTATATCGACCATCTCGTGATCTTTTCGGGCGACGGTGATTTCCGCTCGTTGGTCGAGGCGCTGCAACGCAAGGGCAAACGGGTCAGTGTCGTCTCGACGATCCGCTCGCAACCGCCGATGATTGCCGACGAACTGCGCCGTCAGGTCGATAACTTTATCGAGATGGATGACCTCAGCGATGTGATTGGCCGCGCCCAGCGGCCGCGTCCCGAGGGTGAGGAAGAAGACGACAGTCCGCAAGGCT
Organism: uncultured Neomegalonema sp.; assembly: GCA_937958345.1. Classification (GTDB taxonomy): domain Bacteria; phylum Pseudomonadota; class Alphaproteobacteria; order Rhodobacterales; family Rhodobacteraceae; genus JAHDDY01. Next base: position 23,843 of record CALGNW010000103.1, read on the forward strand.
GATGCCTGCGCCGCGCACTGATCCGACCGCGGGCTGTCGTAAATGCCCGCGGCTGGTTGCGTTTCGACGTGAAAACAAAGTTGCCTATCCCGCGTTTCATAACGGTCCTGTTTTGACGTGGGGCGTGGCGGACTCCCGTTTGCTGATTGTCGGGCTTGCGCCCGGATTAAAGGGGGCGAACCGGTCGGGCAGGCCGTTCACCGGCGATGCGTCCGGCGATCTGCTGTTTGCATCTTTGTTCAGGGCGGGGCTGGCATCGCAGGCGGGCGGCGCGGTATCGCTGCATGACTGTGCCATTACCAACGCGGTTGCCTGTGTGCCGCCGCAGAACCGGCCCACTGCCGAAGAGGTAGCGACCTGCCGCCCGTTTCTTGCGGCCAAGTTAAAGAAACCGCGCGTGGTGCTGGCGCTTGGCAAGCTCGCGCATGATTCAGTGTTGAGGGCATTAGAGGCACGGGTTGCGGATTATCCGTTTTCCCATGGCGCTGTCGCGCGGATCGCGCAGGTCACGCTTGTCTCAAGCTATCACCCGTCGCGCTATAATGTGTCGACCAAACGCATCAATGCAGAGATGATGGATGCGGCGGTCGGGTTGTGCCTGAGGTAATGTGTGCCCGATGCCCCGGCAGGGTATGCCGGGGGACGGGTTTGTCACGCCGCGTCAGCTTGTCATCCGACCCCAAAAGTCCTTCACGTTCTTGAAGAAGCTTTCATTTTGCGGGCTGTTCTGCTCGGTGTCGGCGATTGTCTGGAACTCTTCCAGCAATTCCTTCTGGCGCTTGGTCAGGTTGACCGGCGTCTCGACCGCAACCTCGATATAGAGATCACCTTCGCGGTTCTGGCGCAGGACAGGCATGCCCTTTCCGCGCAGGCGGAATTGCTTGCCGGATTGAGTGCCCGAGGGGATCGAGACCCGTGCACGGCCCCCGTCAATCGTCGGCGCCTCGATCGGGCCGCCGAGCGCAGACAGAGCCATCGGCACGGGGATGCGGCAGAAGAGGTCCGGCCCCTCGCGCTGGAAGATCGAGTGCGGTTCGATGTCGATAAAGATATACAGATCGCCCGGCGGTCCGCCCATCAGACCGGCCTCGCCTTCGCCCGGCAGGCGGATGCGGTTGCCGTCCTCGACGCCCTTCGGAATTTGGACATTCAGCGCGCGTTCCTTGCGGGTGCGTCCCGAGCCTGAGCACTTGCCGCACGGGTTCGAGATCACCTGACCGCGGCCCGCGCAGGTCGGACATGTCCGCTCGACGGTGAAAAAGCCCTGCTGTGCGCGGACTTTACCCATGCCTGCACATGTCTGGCAGTTCTCGGGTTTCGCGCCCTCGGCTGCGCCCGTGCCGTTACAGCCCTCGCAGGCCACAGCGGTCGGAACCTTGATCGACGCCTGCTTGCCCGAAAAGGCGTCTTCCAATTCGATTGTGAGATTATAGCGCAGGTCGGCGCCGCGCATCTGGCCGCCATTGCCCCCGCGTCCGCCGCGCTGTCCGCCGAACCCGCCAAAGAGGTCGTCAAACACATCGGCAAAAGCGGAAGAGAAATCGCCATTGCCCCGCGCGCCGCCGAAAGGATTGCCACCGCCCATGCCGCCCTGTTCAAACGCGGCATGACCGAAACGGTCATAGGCGGCGCGTTTGTCGGCGTCTTTCAGGGCGTCGTAGGCTTCGTTGACTTCTTTGAAGCCGTCTTCAGCTTTGGGGTCGTCGCGGTTGCGGTCGGGGTGGAGTTCTTTCGCACGCTTGCGGAAAGCGGATTTCAACTCCGCTTCGGAGGCACCCTTCTCGACGCCCAGCACGTCGTAATAATCTCGTTTTGCCATCTGTTGCTCTCCCCGGAGTCAAAAGGCGCACCCTTTGCAGGATGCGCGCATAGCTACGGAGCGACCGCCGCCGCTCCGCCTCCGTGGATCAGGAAGGCTTACGGTCGTTGTCGCCGTCGGTGATGTCTTCGAAGTCGGCATCGACAACGTCGTCATCCGGTCCGCCGCCATCGCGTTTTGCGTCGGCTTCCGCGGCTGCCATGTCTTCGTCCTGGCTCTGCTTGTAGATCGCTTCGCCAAGTTTCATCGACGCTTCGGCCAGAGTCTGGCTTTTTGCGTTGATGGCATCGACATCCTCGCCGCCTGTCACTTCGCGCAGCTCTTCGATTGCGGTGGTGATTGCGTTGCGCTCTTCTTCGCCGACCATTTCGCCGTGTTCCTTGAGCGATTTCTCGGCTCCGTGGATCATCGACTCGGCCTGATTGCGGGCCTCGACCAGTGCTTTGCGCTTGCGGTCTTCGTCTGCGTATTCGGCGGCGTCCTTGACCATTTTGTCGATCTCGTCGTCGCCGAGGCCACCGGATGCCTGAATCGAGATGTTCTTTTCTTTGCCCGTCGCCTTGTCGCGCGCCGACACGTTGACGATGCCGTTGGCGTCAATATCGAAGGCAACCTCGATCTGCGGCACACCGCGCGGAGCCGGCGGGATGTCCTCAAGATTAAACTGACCGAGCATCTTGTTGTCCGACGCCATTTCGCGCTCGCCCTGGAACACCCGGATCGTCACAGCGGTCTGGTTGTCGTCAGCGGTCGAGAAGATTTGCGATTTCTTCGTCGGGATCGTCGTGTTGCGGTCGATCAGGCGGGTAAAGACACCGCCCTGGGTTTCGATACCCAGCGACAGCGGCGTGACGTCCAGCAGAACAACGTCTTTAACGTCGCCCTGAAGAACACCGGCCTGAATGGCCGCGCCCATCGCGACAACCTCGTCAGGGTTTACACCCTTATGCGGCTCGGTACCGAAGAAGGTTTTTACCGTCTCGTGAACCGAAGGCATACGCGTCATGCCGCCGACGAGAACAACTTCGTCAACGTCGCCGGCGGTCATGCCGGCGTCTTTCAGGGCCGCCTTGCATGGCTCAAGCGTGCGTTTCACGAGGTCTTCGACCAGCGATTCAAATTTCGCCCGGGTCAGTTTCAGCGTGAAGTGCTTCGGGCCGGACGCATCCGCCGTGATGAAGGGCAGGTTGATCTCGGTCTGCGTTGCGCTCGACAGTTCGATCTTGGCTTTTTCAGCCGCCTCTTTCAGGCGCTGAAGGGCCAGCTTGTCGGAACGCAAGTCGATACCTTGTTCTTTTTTGAACTCGCTCGCGAGGTAATCGACGAGGCGCAGGTCAAAATCTTCGCCGCCGAGGAACGTATCGCCGTTGGTCGAGCGCACTTCGAAGACGCCGTCACCGATCTCGAGGATCGAGACGTCAAACGTGCCGCCGCCAAGGTCATAAACGACGATGGTTTTGCCGTCCTGCTTGTCGAGGCCGTAGGCAAGGGCCGCAGCCGTCGGCTCGTTGATGATGCGCAGGACTTCAAGGCCGGCAATCTTGCCCGCATCTTTCGTGGCCTGACGCTGCTGGTCGTTAAAGTATGCGGGGACCGTGATCACAGCCTGATCGACCGGCGCACCGAGATACCCCTCAGCCGTTTCTTTCATCTTTTGCAGGATGAAGGCTGAAATCTGAGCGGGCGAATATTTATCGCCATTTGCCTCGACCCACGCATCGCCGTTGCCGCCATCGACAATTTTGTAAGGAACCATGTCCTTATCTTTGGCAATGATCGGATCGTCCATGCGGCGACCGATCAGGCGCTTGACGGCGAAAAGCGTGTTTTCAGGGTTGGTGACCGCCTGACGCTTGGCGGATTGTCCGACCAGGCGCTCGCCGTCCTCGGCAAAAGCGACCATCGAAGGGGTTGTCCGTGCACCCTCTGCGTTTTCGATGACACGGGCAGCCGAGCCGTCCATGATTGATACGCAGGAGTTCGTGGTCCCCAGATCAATTCCAATAACTTTAGACATTCACAGTTCCTCTCAGCAAAAGCCCGAAAAGACGCGGAAATCGCCGTCTTGGTGGGCTTCCCTTTTTGATTGCGCCACAGGCCCCGCATGGCGGGCTGCGCGATTTCGTGTTCCCGCGACATATATGAAGGGGGGATAGGGTCTGCAAGCGGTGACAGTCACGAATTTTCGCCGATGTACAAATGCGTGAGAATTGTCACTGAGCCAGACGGCTGCCCAAATTAATCCTTCCCATCTCCCTTACGCAGGAAACGGCGGTATTTAAGGCGGAAACAGTTAATAAAGTACGCGCACGGCAGGGTTAAAGCTGAGTGACGGCCTTGGGAAAACTGAGGGTGAAAACAGCGCCGCCGTTTTCACCGCTATGCGTGGACAGCGTGCCCTTCAGCGTATTCGCGTAGGTCCGGCAGATCTGCATACCCAGCGTCTTCGAGTTTTCGATGTCGAAGCCCTCCGGCAGGCCCTGGCCGGTATCGGCGACCCGCAGCGTCAGCGTGTCCGCGTCGACATCCTCTGAAAGGGATACGGTCACGTCTGTCGGGACGTCGCAGCTTTTGTGCTTAAGCGCGTTGCTGACCAGTTCAGCCGTGACCAGCCCGACCGCCACGGCGACGTCGGACCGTACCGGTTGATCGACAATCTCGGCAGCGATGATGCGCGAAGCATCAAAAAACGTGTCGGACAAATCGATGATCAGTTTATCCATAAAGGGACCGAGATCGACCGCATGATGTCCGGGGTCGATGTGCAGTTGTTCGTGAACACGGGACAAGGTTGCAATGCGGTTGGCAGCGTCAGAAAGCGCGGCACTTGCCTCGGAATCTTCCATTCCGCGCATTTTCAGCCGCAGGATGCTGCCGATAAGCGCGAAGCTGTTTTTGACACGGTGGTCGATCTCGGCACTGAGAATGCGCTGTTGCTCGATCAGTGCCTCTTTCTCGCTGAGTTCCGCGGTTAGCTTTTCGGCATAGGCCTGAAGCTGGAGGTCGCGTTCGTGCAGAGTGTTTTCGGCTTGAATGCGGTCGGTTATATCGCGCGATGTCGCAAGGATGTTAACGATTGAGCCTGCCGCATCACGCACAGGCGCGACGTTTACGTGCCACCACCGCGGTGTGCCGTGCGCCGTCGGGCAATAAGCCTGAAAATCGCTGCGCTCTCCCAAGGACGCGTTTTCAATCGCGCTTTGCAGAAGATCCTGCGCCTCGTCGGGCCAGAGCGAGAGCCATAACTCGTTCTTGACGCCGCCGAAATCGTCGATTTCCATCGCGGACATGCCGTTGCGGTTCATGTACACCAGCCGACCGTCTAGGCTGATGAGCTTGATACAATCCGGTGATGAATCGAGGATGGATCGGACCAGCGCCGAGCCGATTTTTTCGTCGAGCGGCGGTTCCGCGTGCGTTGCGGGTGTCTTGGTCGGCAGTTCGGCGAACGGCAGCATAAGACGGACCCCTGATTACGGCATGATGCCGCCTGTTCAAAAATGATTATCTATCGACGCGAGATTCCAAAACAGATGACGACTTTGCCTTCCGGCTTCATCAAAATAATGCGATTTTTCGAGTTGAGTCCATGCCTAACTTTCACCCAAGGCGTTAGGGGCGCTTTATTTCCCGAAAATGTGATGTGAGGGGCTAACAGCCGGTCGGGGCATCTAAACTGCGCGCGCCGCTGTTTTATCGCCGCGTTGCCGCCCCTCCGGTCGGGTGGGGCGGCGGTGTTTTATCTAGGCGGCAGGTTCCATTTCAGCCCTGATCTGCTGACGGTAGACGTCGATCGGGGCAAGGTCGCCGCCAGTGTCCACATGCCAGAACGTCCAGCCGTTGCAAGCCTCGGCGCCCTGTACCAATGCGCCGATCTTGTGGATCGAGCCGGTCGCGTCCTTGGTCAGCAGCGTGCCGTCGGCCCGCACTTTCGCGGTATGACGCCGGTTTGCCGAATACAGCATCGTGCCGGGCCGCACCAGTTGGCGTTCGACCAGCGTGCCGAAGGGAACACGCGGTTCCGAGCGTTTCGGCCTCGTGATGGAAAGCGCCGGTTCTTCCAGCGGTGTAACGTCGTCGATCCGGTCGAGCGCGAAGTCGGCATAGACTTGCTCACGCTCGATACCGATGAACTTGCGGCCCATGCGTTTCGCGGCCGCGCCGGTTGATCCCGACCCGAAAAACGGATCGAGGACCACATCGCCGGGATTTGTCGTCGATAACAGCACACGATACAGCAATGCCTCGGGCTTTTGCGTCGGATGTGCCTTGCGGCCATCCTCGTCCTTGAGGCGCTCGGCGCCTGTGCAAATCGGCAGCGTCCAGTCGGAGCGCATCTGAAGGTCGTCATTCAGCGCCTTCATAGCCTCGTAGTTGAACGTCACCTTGCTGGTGTCGGATTTGGCCGCCCAGATCAGGGTTTCATGGGCGTTTGTGAACCGTTTGCCGCGAAAGTTCGGCATCGGGTTGGTCTTGCGCCATACGATGTCGTTTAACACCCAGAAATCAAGGTCTTGCAGCGCTTTTCCGACACGGAAAATATTGTGATAACTGCCGATAACCCACAGCGCGCCATCGTCTTTGAGCACCCGCCGCGCCGCCGCCAGCCACCGTTCGGTGAAATCATCATAGGCGGCAAAGCTGCCATATTGGTCCCACGCGTCCACCACGCCGTTAACGACGCTTTCATTCGGACGGCGCAGCTCTCCACGCAGTTGCAAGTTATAGGGCGGGTCAGCGAACACCAGATCGACCGACTTAGCGGGAAGTCGTTCCATCGCAGCAATGCAGTCTCCGACGATAATCTCGTCGAGAGGGAGCACTTTCGCCGACCGCGCGCCGCCTTTTTGGCGGGTTTTCGTCGCGGCCATTATTTTTATCCTGATCGATTTGCCTCGAATCAGAAGATGACGGATCATCGATTCTAGGTCAAGAAATTATTCAATTTTTTCAGGACTCTATAGTGTTAACTTCATGTAAAATCTTTGCAACAGGCGCGAAACTCCGCCTGTGATGAGGAGTTATCCCCAGGCTGGCAAGCGCCGCACGATGCTGCGCGACCCCGTATCCGGCATTGGTTTCCCAGCCATATCCGGGATATTCGCGCGCCAAAGCGGCCATCGTCGCATCCCGATGCACCTTGGCGATGATCGATGCGGCGGCGATGCTGAGTGAGATACTGTCGCCCTTGATGATCGTGGTCGCGGCACAGGGCAGATCGCGCGGCAGGCGTTTGCCATCGACCAGCGCGTGATCGACCGGGCAAACGAGGGCCGCTATGGCACGGCGCATCGCCAGATCATTGGCCTCGGTCAGACCGACGGCGTCGAGTTCGGGCACATCAACAATCCCGATCCCGCAACGGGCCACGGCCTGAATTGCGGACGCCAGCGCCTCGCGCTTCGCCTTGGTCAGCTGTTTGGAGTCGCGAATGCCACCGGGAATGTTGGCCGGATCAAGGATCACCGCGCCCGCCACAATCGGCCCCGCCCAAGGCCCGCGCCCAACCTCATCCACGCCGCAGACGTACCCCTCGCGGAAGTTGGACTCGAATGAGAGGTCGGGGACGGGGGCAGAGTTGAAATCGCTTTTCTTCATCTCTGAGAAATGCTCAGAGTCGACGCTTGAAGTCCATACGCCCATGCAAAACCGCATCGACAAGTACGATTTTCTGTTCTTCTTGAACACGGTAGAAGATCGTGTGCGCTTTGTACCGGAACCGCCGATATTCACGTCCACTAATGTAAACCGCCGAAAAACGCTTGGGCCAGAAATCGAGCTTTGCGCAATCAACTAAGATCGCATCGACATACGCAAGCTGCTGAATCGGCGTGTAATTGTCGGAAGGGGCATCCAGAATATCGCGCAAGTCCCGCTCAGCCCGCCCTGTGACTCGCACCTCATAGTCACTCATTTCAAGACGCGATGCCGCTTTTTAATCGGGCCGCGACCACTGCTAGAGATGACACTCGACCTTCGAGGCGATCTTCTTCAGCGGCATCAAGTGCAGCTTCTACATAGGCCCGATACTCAGGGTCTTGCAGATCGTCTTCGGTCACTGGGGCCGCCCGCATCTGCTCCAGCATTTCGGCCAAAGTCGAGGCCATAAGTTGCTGTTGCTCCGGTGCAAGGGAGCGAATTTCAGTGAAAACGATTTCCAGTTCAGGCGTATCCATAGGTTCTAATATACTCCCTAAAGCCGTATTCTACAACAACGCCTGCGTATCCGCACAAATTGAAACTGATTGCCCGCTGATGGTGCGGCCCCGCTCGCTGGCGAGGAAGACGATCTGGTCGGCGATCTGCTCCTGCGTGACGTAGGATTTGAGCGATGTGAGCGCCAGCGCGTCGGTTTCGGCCTCGGCAAAGCTGCGCCCCTGACGCTGCGCCTTTGCCTCGATCACACGGCGGATGCGGTCCCCCGCCACCAGGCCCGGCAGGATTGCGTTCACGCGGATGCCCTCAGGCCCAAGTTCGACCGCCAAAGACTTCGTCAAGCCGATCACGCCCCATTTCGCCGCCGCATAGGGTGTGCGCAGCGCAAAGCCCAAACGACCCGCCGCTGAGGACAGGTTGATAATCGACGCGTTCGCGCTTTTGCGCAGGTGAGGTAACGCAGCTTGAACGCATATGAACTGTGCAGACAAACAGATATTCAGGCATTGATCCCAATCACTTGGGTCAACATCCTCAACCTTGGCCGTCGGTCCGGCGATGCCCGCGTTATTCACCAGAACATCAATCCCGCCCATATGAGCCGCCGCGTCACCGATGAATTGAGACAGCGCGGCGCGATCACTCACATCGCAATGCAACGCGTGAATCGGCGAGCCATCCAGCGCGTTCAGGGCTTCCGCGTTGATGTCACAGACCGTAACGACCGCACCCTCATCCAGAAAAGCCTGTGCAATCTTACGCCCGATACCGTCAGCGCCGGCGGTGATAACAACCCGCAAGCCTTTGATATTCATATCCATAGCGTGCGCCCTCTCTCACTCAAAAGCGGATTTCAAGCATGAATGCTTTGCAAAGCGCGCTTCGCAGGGCGGGGCTTTGTCGGCATAGGCCGTGCAGCGCTTTGAGCTGCACACGACCTTGCGCTCGCAGTGCTGTGCGAGGCAATCACCGTCCGTGCAGGACGCCGCCGCTTCCGGTGCTTTGCAATTCACATAGCTGACGCTGCACGTATTGCAGCCCTGTTGGATCGCAACGCAACCCTCACCCAACAGTTGAAAATATTTCCCCGCATGGAACAGCGCCTCATAGACGCTGCCCTCACTGCCGGGCACATCACGGGCAACCATTGTCGAGCCATCACAATGCTGCACGACGCGGCTGCCATCGGGCAGTTTTACAGTGGACACGGCCACTTCCGCTTCGGGCGCGGGCGGGGAAGGCGCGGGCTTCGCGCGCGGCACGGGCGATTTCTTCACCCAACTCTCCACACCCGCCGCCGGTTCGACCGGAGCCTCCACCGCGCAAGACGCGCACAGGGCGGGTTTGACATGCGCCGACGGGGTTGCGCTGAGCGCGAAGAAACCGCATAGCGCTGTAATCAAAACGAGCAGGCGGGTCATGCGGCACACCCCTGACGCGGCACATCCCGCACCGCCAATAAGTCACGAACGGAAAGATGATGAACTTTTACCCCGCTATTGATCTCAAAGACGGCGCGTGCGTTCGGCTTCTGCGCGGCAGCATGGATGACGCGACGGTGTTCAACAACGATCCGGCGGGTCAAGCCAAAGACTTCGAGGCGGCGGGGGCGCAATGGCTTCATCTTGTCGATCTCAACGGTGCGTTTTCCGGCAAACCCGTCAATGACGATGCCGTTAAGAAAGTCGTAACCTCAATCGGCATTCCCGTGCAACTTGGCGGGGGTGTACGTGACAAAAAAACCATCGACCTGTGGCTTGAGCGCGGCATTGCGCGGGTGGTGCTGGGCACAATCGCCGCGCGAGACCCTGAATTTGTCAAACAAGCGGCACGGGAGCATCCCGGAAAAATAGCCGTGGGTATCGACGCGCGCGGCGGTAAGGTCGCCGTTGAGGGGTGGGCCGAAACCACCGAGATGACCGCGCTCGATCTGGCCAAGCGGTTTGAGGATGCGGGCGTGGCCGCGATCATCTTCACCGACATCGATCTCGATGGCGCGATGCAGGGGCCGAATGTTGCGGCCACCGCCGCGCTGGCCAATGCGATCTCCACCCCCGTCATCGCATCGGGCGGTGTCTCGTCGATGGACGATCTGCGCGCGCTGCGCGACTGTGGCGCACCGCTGGACGGGGCGATTTCGGGGCGGGCGGTCTATGACGGCAAGATTGATGTGGCGGAGGCGGTTGCCTTGTTAAAGGGATGACGCTGTCCCCTGTCGCCGCCGTCATTGCGCTGTGTCTGGCCTTTGCGGCGGCGCAGGGGTTGAGCTATCCGCTATTGGCGATCTTGCAGCAGAAAATGGGCCTCTCCCCCGCCTTCATCGGGCTGTCCGCAGCGATGACGCCGCTGGGGATACTTGTGTCCTCATGGCTGACCCCGCGATTGATGGCGCGGTTCGGCCTGTGGCGGCTGGGGGTTTGGTCGGGGCTGGCGGTTTCGGCCGTGTATCTGATGATTTGGGCGGTCCCGAACCCGTATCTGTGGCTGCCACTGCGGTTTGCCTTGGGTTTTCTCATCAATTTTCAGTTCATGGTCGCGGATTTGACGACCATCTCGCTTGCGCCGCCTGAAAAGCGCGGGCGCTATATCGCGGGGATGGTGTGCCTGATGCA